>JAUMWO010000089.1 GCA_030529605.1 Bacillota bacterium
CGTGCCAAGGCAAGAGAACACAAACAACAACTGAAAAAACTGGAAGACGAAATCGCCGCGGTCGAAGCGCGCATCGAAGCGCTCGAACAACTGCAATACACGGATGAAGTCGTGCTCGATCATGTCCGCGCTCAGGAAGTCCAGCGCGAGCTGGAGAGCGAGCGCCGCCACGCCGAGACTCTCTATGACCGCTACTTGCAGTTTTCGCTAGACAATCCCGATTAAATGCACTATCATAGGCGAAGGGAGGGAAGTATGCTCAACAAAATCAAACAGATCATCGCGGATCAGCTGAGTCTCACGAATACCGACGTCATCAAGCTCGATGCACCGTTCGACAGCATGGACATCGACTCCATCGATGCGGTGGAAATCATCATGGCGATCGAAGACGAATTTGAAATTCAGATTCCGGATGAGATTGCTGCCAAGTTCAAAAGCGTCGGCGACATCGTCGCTTATCTCAACACAACCGGCATCCAAGATCACGAATAACACCAATCCGGGGCTTCCCCGGATTTTTTGTGCAAAAAAATCCGCGGCATCGCCGCGGATTCTGTTTTGATAAGGGCTTATTTCTTTTCCTTTTGGTACTCGATCAGATACTCTTTTACCTTGTTCATATCGTGCGTCAAGACATTGCCTGTGTTCACGATCGTCGTCAGCGTCGAGTAAACCGGATTCTTGAGGTTGTTGTACACCGCGATGAACTCTTCCTGGTTGACCGCAGCGAGTACTGCACGGCGCAGACTCAAGCTGTGGAACGGCGACTTCTCGTTGAGGTTGAAGTACGCATAGGTGACACCGTTCGAACGGACTTTGAGCAGTTGCAATTTCGCGTCTTGCTCGACGAGAGACACCTTGTCTTCCGGAACGACGGTCGCTTGGATGTCGCCGCTGCGGAGAGCCGAGAGCGCCGAATCCAGGTCCTTGATGAACTTGACATGAACGGTCTTGATCTTCGGTGCACGGTCGGTTCCCGGCATGTAACCCGGATTTCTTTCGAAGACCGCTTCATAGTCGTTCTTGTGAACGAGGATGTAAGGTCCGCTGGTTACGAGCGTGTTGTTGTAGGTTGCGCCTTCGGTAACGGTCGACTGATCGCCGTATGCGACATCCTTCGTACGGTCATAAGTCGCGATGTCGTAGGTGTTGACAGCTTTCACTTGCTTCTCGGATACGATACCGCCCGATTGGTGCGCCAAGAAGTTCAGCATTTGAGGGAATGGACGGTTGGTTGTGATCTTGACGACTTGGTATACGCCTTCCGCGTTGTTCACCTTCGTCTTGTCGGCTTCGAGCGACTTGATTTCTGCCGGGAGATCCTTCGAAAGGACGCTCAAGACGGTTTTGCCGTCCGCCGTTTTCTTCTCGAGTTCCGCCAGATCCGTCAACGCTTCGATCTTCTCGATGCTGCTGTGGAGCGTAAAGGTACGGTGATCCGGAACGGAGTTTTTGTCACGTGCACGATCGAGTGTGAAGATGACGTCTTCCGCACCGACACGCTCTCCCGAATCCACGGCATGCATGTCGACCACTTTCGCGAAGTTGACATTGTCGCGGAGGATGAAGTAGTACTCCGAGTTGCCATCGCCGATCGCGTGATTGTATGTAAGAGAGCCGTCCGATACGACATGGTCCTCTCCATCCAGAACGACCAGACGCGAGTAGATGTTGCTGTTGAGGGCATTGATCGATCCGTCATTTCCCTTGATCGGGTCGAGCGACGTCAGGTTGCCGCGTTGCTGTGTCAGCAGGAGCGGCTTCGTGTCGCGATCCGCCTCATTCGCAAAGTCGATGCGCTGCCAAGGAGTCGATCCGGAAGGGAGCAGGTGGAATGTTCCTTCTTTGATCACATCCTTGTTGATCGCGCTGATGCGGTAGCTCGAGAACAACGGCGCGATGTACGCGTTGTCGTCGATCAGAACCTTTTCCACTTTTCCATACGCATCGACATAATCTGCCGAAGTCTTGGTTGCCGCTTCGTCGATCAGGCGATCCAGCTCAGCGTTCTCGATTTTTTGCATGTTCCAGTCCGATCCGGAATAGAACAGAGAACGAACGGCGTAGTCCGGGTTCGCTGTAACCGTGGTCCAGTTGCTGACCGCGATGTCGTAGTTACCGGCTTCGATCTGTTGCTTGTAACTACTGAAATCCGGTTGCAGGTTGATCTTGACGGTAAAGCCCGCCTTGGTCAGTTGGTCGCGAAGAATATTCACTTCCTTTTCCAGCGTGCTGTTCGCGACAACGGTCACCTCGATCGGATCGATTTTCACCGGTGCGGTCGTTGTTGCTCCCGCTTGGGTCGGAGCCGTCGATTCGGTCGGTTTGGTTTGGATATTACATCCGCTTACAGCAAACACGAGCATTGCAACCGCCAAGATGATGGCAAGTGTCTTTCTCATATTGCTCTCCTTTCATTTTGTTTTATCGTTCAAAGCTTTCGCTTCGACAATCATTGGTTGTTTTGCTTGCCGTATCCGATCTTGCCTTCCAAGATCTCACGATAACGGTAACAAGCGACCTTGTGCCCTTCGACGCCGCCTTCGACCTGCACGAGCGGCGGATCCGCTTCGAAGCACGCCCCCTGCGCAAACGGACAACGCACGGAGAAGCGACATCCCGGCTTCGGATTGACCGGGGAAGCGATCTCGCCCTTGAGGAGGATCTTCTCCTTTTTGTTGTCGAGGTCGAGCGACGGGATCGCGGACAAGAGCGCGATGGTGTACGGATGGAGCGGACGCCGGAACAGCTCCCGCTTCGGCGCCAGTTCGACCACCTGGCCGAGGTACATGACGGCGATCTGATCCGAGATGTGCTTGACGACCGAGAGGTCATGGGAGATGAAGATATAGGTCAGTTCCAGCTTCTTCTGCAGATCGATCATCAGGTTGAGGATCTGCGCCTGCACCGATACGTCGAGCGCCGACACCGGCTCGTCGCAGATGATGAACTTCGGATCGATGATGAGCGCACGGGCGATCACGATCCGTTGACGCCGTCCGCCGTCGAATTCATGCGGGTAGAGATTGTAGGTGCGGAGCGGCAGTCCGACGAGATCCATGATCTCTTCGACGCGTCGCTTGCGCTCCTTCGCATCCTTGAACACGGAGTGCCGGCGGAGCGGCTCCTCGATCAGCTGTGCCACGGTAAAACGCGGGTTGAGCGAAGCATAGGGATCCTGGAAGATGATCTGCATCTCCTTGCGCATGCGCCGCATCTCTTCGTCGTTGAAATGAGTGATGTCCATCCCTTGGTACAGCACTTCCCCGGCCGTCGGCTCGTGCAGACGCAGGATGGTACGACCGAGCGTCGACTTGCCGCAGCCCGACTCACCGACGACGCCGAGGGTCTCCCCCTCCTGGACGATCAGATCGACTCCGTCGACCGCGTGCAACGGGCCACCCGGTGTCTCGAAATATTTCTGGAGCCTTCGCACTTCCAACAGAGGAATCTTATTTTCTCTCATTCGAAGCCTCCTTTTGCTCCGGTTTCATCTCAGTTTGTATCTGCGTCTCGATCGGGAAATGGCATGCGAATTGGTGCCCGCCTTCTCCCTGAAGCTTCGGAGAAACCTTGGTGCAGATGTCCTGCTTGTAGACACAGCGCGGATGGAAGAAGCATCCGGTCGGGAGCTGTGCCGCATTGGACACGCTGCCCGGGATCGGAATCAGCGTCGTCTCTTCCTCATCATCGAAGCGCGGAATCGAGTGGAACAGTCCCGCCGTATACGGATGTCTCATATTCTGATAGACATCCCGAATCGTTCCGACTTCGATGATTTCACCGGCATACATGATCGCCACGCGGTCACAGGTCTCTGCGACGACACCGAGGTCATGCGTGATCAGGATCATCGACATCTCGTATTTCTTGCGCAGCGAGTTGATCATATCGAGCACCTGCGCTTGGATCGTCACGTCGAGTGCGGTCGTCGGCTCGTCCGCGATCAGGAGCTGCGGATTGCTGAGCAGCGCCATCGCGATGACGACACGTTGCTTCATCCCGCCGGAAAACTGATGCGGATAGTCGCTGTAGCGGTCGCTCTTCACGCCGACCAGCTCCAGCACCTCCTCGACGCGTTTGCGCGCCTGCTCCTTGGACACCTTTTCGTGGGTGGTCACCACTTCGAGCAACTGGTCCCCGACCGACATGATCGGGTTGAGCGAGGTCATCGGATCCTGGAAGATCATCGAGATCCCGTTTCCGCGCATCGCTCGATTCTCTTTTTCCGTATTGTAGATGATGTTTTTTCCTTGGAACAGGATCTCTCCTTCGGTGATGATCCCCGGAGGATAGGGTACCAACTGCATGATCGCCTTCGCTGTCGTCGTCTTGCCGGCTCCGGTTTCACCGACCAGTCCGAGCGCTTCGCCCTTGAACAGCTCCAATGTGACACCGTTGACGGCTCGCACCGTCTCGACATCCGTCAGATAGTGGACATGAAGGTTGTTGATCTGCAATATTTTTTCTTTGTTTTGCATGCTTCCTCCTAGACTACTTCAGTTTCGGGTCGAGCGCGTCGCGCAGACCGTCGCCGAAGTAGTTGAACGCGAGAACGATCAGGATGATCGCCAGACCCGGGAACACCGCGAGAAACGGCGCCGTCTCCAGATTGGCACTTCCGATTTTGAGGATGTTACCCCATTCCGGGATATGCGGTTCGACCCCGAGGCCGAGATAGCTGAGCGCCGAAGTCGAAAGAACCGCTCCGCCGATTCCGATCGTCGCACGGACGATGACAGGTGCCAGCGAGTTCGGGATGATGTGTTCAAAGATGATCTCACGATCCCTCGCACCGCAAGCCTTCGCCGCCTCGACATATTCCATATGAGTCAGACCCATCACCGTCGCCCGCACGGTGCGCGCATAGATCGGAATATAACCCATACTGAGCGCCATAATCAGGTTGAAGGTGTTGGCGCCGAATGCCGCGACAATCGCGATCGCAAGCAGGATACTCGGTACCGCGTAGATGACGTCGAGAATCCGCATGATGATGTTGTCGAGTTTCCCCCCATAATATCCGGCGATCGAGCCGAGCATTCCTCCGATGGCGATCGGCACCAAGGTCGAAATCAATCCGACGATGAGGGAGATCCGTGCCCCGAACACGATGCGGGTAAAGACATCGCGCCCGAAGCTGTCCGAGCCGAACGGATATTCAAGCGAAGGCGGCTGAAGCAATGCCTTGTAGTTGTTGGATACCGCGAGATCGTAGTCGAAGGTCAGGTTACTGAAGATCGACAGGCAGATCAGGAAGGTGACGACAAAGAGCCCGAGTACGGACATGTAGTTGCGGAACAGCCGCTTGAGTACATCGATCCATTCGATCGAGATATCGCTGCGCTTGTGGCGCAGGCGGCTGATCAGGATGAGTCCCACCAAGAGACTGAAGACATTGCCGAGCAGTCCCGTCAGCAGCTGATACACCGCAACGATCCAGTACCACGCCGGCATCCCGTTCTTGCGCGGGATCGAGACGAGCACCGTGACCACGATCTGCAGCAGGGTCATCACGATCAACAACAACATCCCCGGGATAAAGGTCGCAGACACATATTGTTTGAAGAGGTTCATCGCCGAGACGAGGAATACACCGATGTAGACGAGGATCGAGAATGTGGAAAGCGTATATTCGATCGATTTCTCTTTTTTGATCATCGAGAATCCGGCGATCGCGATGAAGAGATTTCCGACGAGCACGGTCGCAATCTGGACATAGCCGACCAGACGCAACCACATCGGAATCGTTTTGGTTTTGACCAGGTAGTGGCGGACTGCCAGATGAATGGCGGTCTGCATCACGGCGAGCGCCGTATAAATCAGGCGCAGTGCCGGAGGAACCTCAACCAACCAGAAGGACGCGGCAAATGCGATCGTAGCTCCCATCGCAAATCCGGACGGACTGAACTCCGGAAATCGATGCAGCAACCTCTTTTGCATTTTCTTTTGATAGACACGATTCTCCATACCGATCTCCTAGTAACTCTTCATCTTGGACTTAATGCGCGGATCCAGGAAGGAATAGATGATGTCGACGACCAAGTTGGAGAAGGAGATGATGATCGCCACATAAACGACGCCCGCGAGAACGATCGGGATATCCGGCACGAATTGTTTCTCGACGATGAAGCTTCCGATTCCGTTGATGTTGAACACCTTCTCGGTGACCGCCGAACCCCCGAGCATCCCGCC
>JAUMWO010000090.1 GCA_030529605.1 Bacillota bacterium
TCTCGGATCGTCAAGACTCGATGGACGATTTCTCACCGGATCCATGATGAATTCCACATGGTTCTTTCAAATGGTATAATGGGAGAGAAATGGAGGCGGCAATGAAGCGATGGAATCGGATGCTGACTGTTTGGGAGCAAAATCGGCGCTTTCTCATCGGGTGCTTTGTCCTATCGTGCATCCTGATCTTTATAACCGAATCGGCGTTTCGTTTTTCTCTGGTGGAAGGCCTCAAGTTGGTGTATCGCCGGCCATTCGACTTTTTGGTCGGCACCCTGGCGTTGACCGCCGCCGCCTCCCTGTTGTCCTTTCTGACCAACCGCCCCAAACTGTCTACCGGCCTGGTCTTTGTTCTCTATACACTTCTCTCCGGCGCCAATCTCGGACTGCGCATCTTTCGCAGCGCGACGATCACACCGCGCGACCTTCTGTTGGCAAAAGAAGTTTTTGCGATCGGATCCGAGCTCTTCTCGCCTAAAATCGTTCTTGTTTTCTGCGGCCTCTTGCTTCTCGTTCTCGCCGTCCTCTTTGCGGCACACCGGATTTCGAAACCATTTGTTAAAAGCAAACTCTTGCGTCTCGAGTCCATCCGCATCGCGATCCCGCTGTTCCTGGTCGTCGCGATGGCCTTCGGGATCCGGATGCGTTTCAACGACACCTTCCTGATCCGCTTCTTTGCGGGAACGGGTCAAATGCTCGTGGCCAACCAAGGGACACGCGTATACGCCGATCTGATCGAAGGCGGCAAACCCCTCCTCTCTCCCGCTTCGTTCGGCGACCGAAAACCGAATATCATCATCATTCAGAGCGAAGCGTTTTGGGATCCGATGCGCATCGGATCGATCTTCAACCGCGATCCCGTACCCAATTTTCGAAAAATCCGCGAACAAACCATCCATGGAGATATGTTGGTTCCGGTCTTTGGAGGCGGCACCTGCAACACCGAGTATGAAATCCTGACCGGCGGTTCGGTGCGGGCCTTCCTCTGGGATCCTTGGTACTTGATTTTCCCCAATGAAATCAAGGCACCGATCCAGAGTGCCGCCAGCATTTTGCGCAATCAGGGATATCACGCTTACGGCAATCACCCCTTCATGAATTGGTACTTCAACCGCAGACAGGTATACCGTCATCTGGGCTTCCACGAATTTCGCACGCTCGAGTACATGCGCGAAGCGATTCGCTACACCGATGTCTATGTTCCGGATTCCTACTTTACGACAGAGCTCGTGCGCCAAATTCGCGAGACGGAGGCTCCGGTCTTTTCGTTTTCGGTCACGATGCAAAACCATGGTCCGTACGAATACGATCGCTTCGGAGACGACAAGCCCGATGTTTCCGTACGTCCCTCGGAGCTCGTCACCGAAAATGCACGCTTCTTCCTAACCAACTACGCGCAGGGTGTCGCGCTCTCGGACGAACAACTGCCGCTCTTGCTTGAAGCGATCCGCAAATTGGACGAGCCGACCGTCGTCTTGTTCTACGGCGATCATCTGCCGATGCTCGGCACCAATTATCTCGCGTTCCGCGAAGGCAAATACATCTCGACCCTGGCCGAGGAAGGCTCCGAAGATCTGTTCCGCCTCAAAAGTGTTCCATATTTCCTATGGAGCAATTTTGATGACAGCAAGCGCGATCTCGGCACCCTCAATTCCTACTATCTGCTGCCGCTGCTGCTCCGCTACTGCGGGCTGGATGTCCCGGACAACATGCTTGCTCTCGAAGCGTCTGCTGCGCGCTTTCCGACCTTTGACGGCGCGACGTTGACCGATTCGCTCGGAATCCGCTTCGAACCGGGAAGCGAGGAATTTGAACTCTACCGCAACTTCCTCAACGACTATCGCAAGATGCTCTTCGGAAAGACGGAGGGGGATCGCGTGCTTCTCTCGGATCAAACCGGCGACCATTACAATCCCGAATACAACACCGCGCTCGACGACGTGCGCATCGAATCGGCAAACGGCGATCTCATCCGCGGGCACAATCTATACCATGGAATGATCGTCCTCGTCGACGGACAGGCGGTCGAAGCCGATTATCTCGATCGCAATACGATTCGCTTGAATGAGTCGCTCCCGGCCGGAGCACGCACCGTGCAGGTCGAACTTCGAGATTCCAACAACGACTTGTTGACCGCATCTCCGCTGTTTCATCTCCGTTAAACAAAACCGGCGATCGACCGATGCACTTCCCGTGACCGGATTCTACAGAAAAAGCCCCCGAGAAATCAGGGGCTTTTGTGTTTCACTTCGGTTCACGCTTTTGAAAGGATTCGACACAGTGCTTGCAAATACAGGCTCCGCCCTTTGTTTGCGCGCGGAGTTCCGGTGGGACTTTCGTGGTCATACACCAGCAAGTGTAGGGATCTTTCCCCGCCTCCACCGCACAGCCGTTCGGCTTCCCGCAGATCGGACAGCGGCTGCGGTCGATTCCGTCGCTCATTTCCACTCGAGACCGCGTCGGAAGGCGATGCGGTTGAGTTCGATCGAGTTCGGCGGGACATTTTCCGCGATGACGCTCTCCCACACTTCGACCGGAATCGGAAGATCCTGCGCCGCGATCCCGAGCATAAAGATGTTTGCGACGGCGGCATGGCCGATTTCGACAGCGACCGCCGTCGCATCGACCTTCTTGAGCACGGAGCGTTCCATCAGCAACGCGTCGATGTCGTCCGCATAGGTCTCGAGACCCTGCTGCACGCGTGCGGGAGCCATCTCGTAGCTGTTGACGATCGCGATGGAATCGCCTTCGCGGAGCATATGTCGCATGCGGCGTGCTTCAAGCGCTTCGAATGCGAGGAGAATATCCGCCTCTCCTTCCGGAATGTTCGGAGAATACACTTTGGTACCGAGGCGCACACTTCCCCAGATCTTACCGTTTCGTTGAGAAAGTCCGATGACGTCGTTCGTTTTGACATCGTAACCGGCCGTCATCGCAGCTTCCGCCATGATTTTGGTCGTCAGCACCAGACCCTGTCCGCCGACTCCGGCGATGATGATGTTGATGTTCTTTTCACCCGTCATATTCATTGCAAACCTCCTTGGCGCTCCGTGCTGCAACGGATCGCACCGACCGGACACACCTGCGAACAAACCGAACAGCCGACGCAAAGAGTCGGATCGATCGAGGACTTTTCTTTCTCGATTCCCGGATACTTCTTCATACGAAGCGGCGGGCATGTCGTGCGAATGCAGGTCTTACAAGCGATACAAACATCCGGTTCGACATAGAAATGCGGCTCGCGGATCTTGAACTTCAGGGCACAAGGGCGTGTCGTGATGACGATCGAGATGCCCGGCGTCTTGATCGCGTCGTCGATGACCGCCTTGGCTTCCTTGTATTTGAATTGGTCGACCACGCGGATGTCGGTATAGCCCATCACACGCAGCGTCTGCTCGATCGAGATGTCCTGTCCGACCTGGTCGCGCGGAAGCGACGCCGCGGTCGGCTGTCCTCCGGTCATCGCGGTCGTGCCGTTATCGAGGATCAGAATGGTGATGTTCTCATCCCCTTTCATCTGATACCGGAGGTTGGCAAAACCGGTCAAACCGCTGTGGAAGAAGGTTCCGTCGCCGATGACCGACACGAGAGGTTGTTTGTCTCCCGCCTGATCCATCGCAATGCGCATTCCTTTGATCATACCGACGGACGCCCCCATCGAAATGCAGGTCTTGAGCACATCGTAAGGATAGATCATCCCCATCGAATAGCATCCGATGTCGCCAAGCACGGTCGCGTTGTTTTTTTTGTGGGTGTCGAAGACCGGACGGTGCGGGCATCCCGCCCAGAAGAGCGGTGCGCGCGCTGTCGTGTGATCCGCCGCCCTGTCCGGGACATCCGCCTCCGCCATCACGCCGGCCTGTACCAGCCCGCGCGCGATGTCTTCGGTGTTGAGCTCGCCGGTAAAGTTGAAGAATGCCTTGCCTTCGCAATTGATGCCCGCGAGCTTTAGCTCATTTTCGATGAACGGCATCATCTCCTCGATGACGAGGATGCGCTCGTAACGCTGCTGCAGTTCGCGGATGCGTTCGATCGGCAGAGGATACACCATGCCGAGTTTGAGCACGGAGATCTGCGGTGCGAGCTCCATCAGGTTCTGGTACGCGATCCCCGAGGTGATGATCAACACTTCGTGGTCGCCGGATTCGGTGAGAACATTGATGTCCGCGGTATCCGCCCATTTCGAAAGCGCTTCGATCCGCGCTTTCATATCGTATTGCGGCTGGAATGTGTACGGCGGAATCATCGCATACTTTTCTATTTTCCCGTCAAACGGCTTGTCTTCCACTTCGACGCGGTCTTCGATCGTCACGACCGAGCGCGAATGGCACAGACGGGACGTGATGCGCATGAGCATCGGCATATGATGCGCCTCACTCAACTCGAATGCGAGCTTGGTGAAATCTTTGGCGTCCTGGGAATCCGACGGATCCAAGATCGCCATGTTCGCAAATTTACCGATGATGCGGTTGTCTTGTTCGTTTTGTGAGCTCGCCATCCCCGGGTCGTCCCCGGTGATGAGCAGGAATCCTCCCGAGACCTTCGTCTGTGTAAAGGTCATCAGCGGATCCATCGCGATGTTGACACCGACATGCTTCATCGACACCATCGAACGGACGCCACCCATCGAGGAGCCGATCGCTACTTCCAGCGCGACCTTTTCATTGGTCGAAAACTCCGAATAGATTTCCGGGTATGCTCGGATGTTGTCGATAATTTCGACAGTTGGCGAGCCCGGATAGCTCGCGGCGACCTTCCCTCCGGCTTCATAAAAGCCTCGGGCGATCGCCTGATTGCCTGACATTACTTTCATTTTGTTGCCTCCCCCATTGGATCATCAATTGGTTGCTGTAGGTTCCGTCGCGCATCGGATGCTCTCGGTTCGGTACGCCTTGGAACTCGAGACAGATTCCGCGATGTGTGCAGAAATCATGATTTGCCGTATACACCACGACGGCCTCTTGCTCCGAATAAAACGACAGAAGATGTCCGGCACATTCGATGGTCGCCGCTTGCTGCGTTCGCTCCCCGTCTTCGAACGAAAGCAAGTACACATGATCGATGCCGCCGGTTGTTTCCAAAATTTCGCGGTATTCCCGCGGTGAGCGCAAGTCATATCGTGCGTGATCCGACAAAGCCAGCGGCTCCCTCGGAATATTTCCTTCGCCCGCTCGGAGGAAACGGTCGGCTCGCACCGACACCTTCGCTTCCGGAGCGAGGCGATAGTAATTGTGGTTGGTCGCATTGAGATGGGTGCCGCAAGGACCGCGCCCCGTGATGACGAATTCCAGATGATCCGCCGCGAGCTTCCATTCGGCGCGCAATTCGATGCATCCGTCGAAGCCGCCGAATCCATGCGGGTGACAGTATGAGAGAACCAAGCGATCCTCGCTCGACTCCTCTTCATTCCATGCGAAGTATTTCGTATTGGCGAAGCCCGAATGCAGATTGTTCTCGCCCTCGTTGGCATCCAGCACGCGATCGCCCAGACGCGCCCCTTCGATGCGACCGGCATTCGGTGCGATCACGCAGTTTACATTGTTCGGGTTGGTCCGATAATCCGCCGGATTCGCATACCCGTGAAGGACATCCTCACCGTCCAGCGTAAAACGGCGCATCGCAGCACCCAGACTCGCGATCTCGATGTGCGCCTCACCGCAGTTCAATTGATGATAGCGGGTGACTTCGACACCGAACACCGAAAACAGGAAGCGCTCGACGCCGCGCGTATCCCCCTTGAAGATTCCCGAATCCTCGAGAAGCTTGCCGTAGGTGCTGCCGATCTCCTGATAAAGATGGCCGAGGATCTCTTTGTAGACGGGTGCCCCGCGGAAGCGTTTCATCCCTTCTGCTGCCCATCGGCAATGCGGATTGCTCTCTTCGATCGGCGACGAAGTGGAAAGCAGTCCGGCGATTTCCTCCATTTCGTTGACCAAGCGCCCCGGGAGGACGGCGAGCCCCATCACCTCAATCAGCCCGATGTTCTCTCGTTTGATGTGGTGATACTCTGCATGCGGGTGAAAAATCCCCTGCGGATGCTCTTCGCTGGTACGATTGTTGCGAA
>JAUMWO010000091.1 GCA_030529605.1 Bacillota bacterium
AGCTGTGCGCGGTCATTCCGACGAATTTGCCCGGGAGTCGTGTTCTTGCATCCTCGATGGAATCGTCTTTCTGTCCGAGATGAACCCCGTCGGCTCCCACTGCTACGGCGAGATCGACGCTGTCGTTGACGATAAACGGCACACGGTATTTGCGACAGAGCGTCTGCACCTCCCGCGCGAGCGAAAAGAGCCGCTCCCCCTTCAGTTCCTTCTCACGGAACTGAAGCATGGTGACGCCGCTCGCCAACGCGGACTCGATTTTGCCGAGATAATCCGAAGAATCGGAGAAGCGCTCCGTGATCGCGTAGAGCAGGTAGGGATTGTTCCCTCCGCGCGAATCGACATCGTACGAATCCGATGTGATTTCACAACCGGACGTTAAGTGAGGGAGGGTTGCGAGTGCCGCTTCAACGGCAAGGCGCGCCGTCATGCGGCATCCTTCTCCCGTACTTTTTTTGGCTTCGCGCATCGGATGTTCCCTCGTGATGACTTCGATCGCGCCCTCGCGAGGCACCGCTTCGACATCGCAGTGCCCGGTGATGATCGCGCGGCAACGGTGAGTCTCCGCGATGGATCGGGCGACCGAAATCCATGGTTCGAGCGCATCCGCGCGAATCTCGAGCGACGGATCGGCATCGACCCCCAGCGTCTTCGCGCGTTCGCCCGTATGGATCGTCATCATCTCCGATGCATTGCCGCGAATCGTATGAAAACGGATCTGTGCGAGCAGCCGCTTGACGGCTTCCAATCGAAAGCCGGTCGCACCGCAGCCCACCGGATCGAGAAATACGGGAATTCCGAGTCGATTGGCTGTCTTGCCTGCAACCAACATCGCTTCGATGCGCGCCGGGTTGGGCGTGCCGAGGTTAAGAAGAAGGGCGTCCGCCGCTGCGGTCACCTCTTCCACCTCACACAGATCGTCCGCCATAACCGGAGACCCTCCCGCTTCGATGATCGCATTGGCGATCGACTCGGCAGTGACATAATTCGTAATGCAGTGAATGAGCGGTTTACGCCGATCCGCTTGTCTCATAGATTACTCCGCAAGTCTGATTTTTTCTCCGCTGAGGATGCGGTTGGTCGTGCGCATTGCACACATTTTGCCGCACATCGAACAGGAATCATGCTCTGCCGGCGGTCGCGATTCAAAGTAAGCGCGCGCTTTTTTGCTGTCGAGAGCGATTTCAAACATCTCCTCCCAAGCGATCCGGCGTCGCGCGTCGCTCATCCGGTTATCGATGTCCCTCGCATTCGGAATTCCCTTGGCGATGTCTCCTGCATGCGCCGCGATCTTGGAGGCGATGATGCCGTCGCGCACGTCCGCGAGATCAGGAAGTCTCAAATGCTCCGCCGGAGTCACATAGCAGAGGAAGTCCGCTCCGCTGCTCGCCGCGATCGCTCCGCCGATCGCCGCCGTGATGTGGTCGTATCCCGGAGCGATATCCGTCACCAGCGGCCCGAGCACATAGAACGGCGCGCCGTGGCAGAGGCGTTTCTCGATCATCATATTGCCCGCGATTTCGTTGAGCGCCATATGTCCCGGCCCTTCGACCAGCACCTGCACATTTTTCTCCCAAGCGCGCTTGGTCAGATGTCCGATTTCGATCAATTCGGCAAGCTGAGCGGCATCGGAGGAATCGTGGATGCTTCCCGGACGGAGCGCGTCCCCGATGCTGATGGTCACGTCATAGCGGGCCAAGAGGTCCAGCAGGCGATCATAATGCTCAAAGAACGGATTCTCATTGCCCGTCATTTCCATCCAGGCAAACAGGAGAGAACCGCCGCGCGACACGATGTTGGTCAGACGCTTGGTGCGCTTGAACGCCTCGATCGCTCTGCGGTTGATCCCCGCATGAATCGTCATAAAGTCGACGCCCTGCTCGGCATGATGTTCCACCACTTTAAAGAAGTCATCGACCGTGATGTCCATCAATTCCTTTTCGAGGTAGCCGATCGCGTCGTACATCGGCACGGTACCGATCATCGCCGGAGACATCTCGATCAATTGCTCGCGGAAACGGCTGGTCTTGCCGTAATTGGACAGGTCCATAATCGACTCCGCACCGAGCTCGATCGAAAGACGTACCTTGTCAAACTCCGCTTCGTTGTCCGGGCAGTCCCCGGAAACACCGAGATTGACGTTAATTTTGGTTCGCAGCCCTTCGCCGATCCCCTCCGGATCGAGGCTCTTATGATGGATGTTGGCAGGAATGACGACATGTCCGAGCGCCATTTTTTCCATCAACTTGGCAGGATCCATGTTTTCCTTCCGCGCGACGATCTCCATCTCCGGCGTCAAAATCCCTTTCTTCGCCGCTTCCATCTGTGTCAGATACTTGCGTTCCATACTTACTCCTCTGATGTATGATTGACTTTATATTCCATATGAAATGCGCGTCCGAGCGGGGTGTGCAAAAGGACACGAAGCCCGATATAACCGACGATCGCGCCGGCAAACGAACTGAGGCTGAACGGAATCAGATAAGCGATCATCGCCACCTCGCGACCCATCAGATACAAGGCGACCGGATATGCGATCAGAGCACCGATCAAACCCGTACCGACCACCTCTCCGATCAGAGCGAGAGACAGCCTGTGACTGCGATGGTACAGCAAACCGACGAGCAAAGCGCCGAACATACTCCCCGGGAACGCGAGCAAGGTTCCGGTTCCCATACTGACGCGAATCACCGAAGTCACAAACGCGATCAGCACGCTGTAGAGCGGTCCGAGCAACACGCCGCCCAACAGATTGATCATATGTTGGATCGGAAACACCTTAGCAAACCCGATCGGAATGCTAAACCCCGAAAAAATGACACCGATCGCGACAAAGAGCGAAGCGAGCGTCAGTTTTTTCGTCAACTTCATAAACACCTCCTTGGGAGTAGCAGAAACAACCGAAACGCCAACAAAAAATGCGCTCCGCCAAAACAGCGTGAACGCATGATCATCAATACTTCCCTCCGTTGGCATTATCCAAATCAGGTACGGTCGAAACTCGGGTTGCCCCTGTTTCCTCTCAGCCTTTCAGCTCCCGACTATTCAATTTTACAAAAGTAAGTATACGCAGACTGAAACAAGCTGTCAAGAGAAGAAGTACTCAAACGTTGAACGAACTCGAAAAGATATTTTGACCGAACAAACAACTCGACTCAGCACACTCCTCTACAGCTCACAATTTCGTCTGCCTGTCGCGCTGTCGCAATTGATCTACAAATTTTTGAGCAAGACAAATAATCCCCCGATTCAAGGTAGGCAATTCCCGGACATGCATTACATTTGTCTGACAACTTACATTTTACGCAATCCAGCTGAGAGCTTCTTTTTTTCATTCTTAAATTCAGATAAGCCTCTCCTTCCCAAATCGATCTTAAAGACTCTCCAAGAACATTGCCTAACTTGAGCGGAAAGCTACCACACGGAAACACATCTCCGTTCGCATTAACAAACAGGCTATATTTTAAAACTCGACAAATATCGACCGCGAGCTGAAAAGCAGTGTGCTCAGTTCGATTTAATTGATCAATCTTGGACATTTCCTCTTTTAGATTATTCTCATCTGGAATCTCAGCCATCTTCAGGAGCTTAATTCAAGCAATAGCACTAAAATAAGAGCCTCTTACTCTAGTAATTGAGTCGTGAACATGCGGTTGCATAGAAAAGACAGTCGATGAGTACGACCGAATATTTAACTTCTTGAGTTTATTAACTAGATCCGCGTTTAAAGTTGAAGCATTACTCAGCAAATTCACAATCCCTAACTCTCTCGCATACTCCACAATTTCAACTAAGTCGAGTCTTAAAGTGATTTCACCTCCTGTTAACACTAATTCGTAAACCCCCAGTTCACGCGCTTCGCGCAAAATCTTTTTAATCGAATCTGATGTCAACCCTTTATTGCTATGTTCAGGAATATAGCAATGCTGACATCTCCAGTTACAAGTTGTATTCAACTCAATTGTCAAGCTTATTGGAAAGTTATTTAAATAAGCGATCTTATAAAGATCATTTATCGTCGGTACAACTTGATTACTCACCATCCACCTCCAAAATGAACTCACGAAAAAACAGAACCTTTACAAATTTAGCGCAATCAAGACGAACCTCTTCCAAGCCAACATTAAATTGGAGACTAATTCTCTCACAGATTTCTTGAATCGACATGCCTTTTAACAGAAATTTCCAAATCAAATGAGAAACACCTCTCAATTTATAGACTTTTCGATCCCGCTCATCAATCACATACGTCTCATTCTCCAAAATACTCCAAGATATATTCAGACTGGGTAAATACATTCTCTAGTCGCCCTCCTCTCATTTCAATGACATAATCAAAATGTAAAACCATTCCCTTGTCAATGTCGTGCGCAATCTCAATGTAAATCTGCGACGGATAAGAGGAAATGATCTGATTGCGAGCGATTCGTTTGGTCTCCGTGTCGATCGCTGAAAGCCCTTCATCGATTAGGACAATCGGCTTTTCGCCAATCGCACACGTCAGCAAGTGTAACACTTGTTGTTCTCCTCCACTCAGCTCTTTGCAATTCTCGCACTGTATCAGACGGTTAGACATAGCATTCGGAAGCACTGTGAGAAGGTGCGCTAAGTTTTGGTTCGAGTAAGCGTCGAAATGTGTCACCTGTTCATGGAAGGGTACAGTAAAGATATGGGATCGCTGTGTGACATGCATCATCTGGTCGGAAGTAAACTCATCCAACCAGTCCGTAATCTCCTCCTGATTTCTTAAAATACACCCAGAGTGAATCTCAGTTTGACCGCTGATGAGCTTGAGCAATGTTGTCTTGCCCGCCCCGCTCGGTCCGACTAGGAGATACTTCTTACCCGCGACAAATTCAAAATCAATCGGTCCCAGTTTAAATTCGTCCGCTTCGTAACACAAACCAACCAGAGTTAATCGATCGACATTGCAGTTTCTTGACTTTTCCTTTGCGTCCCGCTCTCTCGCCAAACCTTCCTCTCCGATCTCGCAAACCTCATTCACCAATTCTCTGCTCGCATTGATCGCATTGATGTCATTGAGAATGTACTTGATGGGATAGATAAAGCTCTCGATGTAAGCAAATGTCGCTACCCCTGCGCCGATGGAGATTTCCTTTTGAAATAGAAGGTAACCGACCATCACAAATGCCGTCAAACTGACCAAGTCCATCACAAATCCATTGATGACGTTTACGAAAGTCTTGAAGCGTCCGAAATGAAGCTTTTCTTTCTCCGTTTGGACTAAAATCTCTCGATGAAATCGCATGACGCCGGTCTTCGAAGAGCTATCCAAATCTGCTTGCCCGAGGTAAAAATCATTTTGTACATCGGTATAACGACCGAGCGCATCTTGGTATCGCTTTCGACGTTTTGCCAGTTCCGCTGCAGTTATCTTAGGAACAAAGACGCTTACAAGAGATGCAACGATGATCGAGAGGGCGATGCGATAGTCGACAAAAACAACAAGCGAGATGGTGTAAATGAAAATCTGAAGAATGGATTTGAAAATATCTACAAAAGAGGCTAGGTATTCTTCTTGGATTACCTGTATATTCTGATTCGTGATGGTCAGATAGTCACCGACGCCCCGCGTCCGAAACTCACGGCTCGCTTTCCCTAAAATGGCGCGAAACAGAATATCCTTCGCAGCGATACCAAAACGCTGATCGGTTCTCCACTCATTGAATTGGGAAATGTATTGAAAAACAGCGCTTCCGAGTACAAGTAGCAGATAAAGACCACTCAAATGGTAAAGCGCGTTTGGAGTGCCAGAAGAGACCGAGTCAAACAGTTGCTTTTGCATAAACGGAATTAGCGCGATACATAAGGTGTAAAGCAAAGAAAATACGACCTCACGAATCAACGACGGTCTGATTTGTTGGATAACTTTCTGTTTAAAACCCATCCTCTCCTTGCAGACTGAATTATACCTAAGTATTTACGCAGCTTCCACTTCGGTTATAGTCTTAGAAACGGTAAAATCCAATTAGAACCGCTAAGTAATTTCTTAAAATACGTAAT
>JAUMWO010000004.1 GCA_030529605.1 Bacillota bacterium
AAAATATAGCGGCCGGCATTGGTCGCATTTCCCGTGCTGATCAATTCATTGGTCAGTTCATCGATCTCGACGCGAATCTTATCGACATCTTCCTTGGACTTGGCACCGTTTGCCGCAGCGACGGTCAGCTCGCGAATCCGCTGGAGCACTTCCTTGATGTTCATCAGCGAGCTCTCGACGACGTCCATATGGCCTTGTGCGTCTTCGATGTTGGACTTGTACTGCGCCAGCGCGCTGATGTCGGTCTTGTATTTGAGGATCTGCGTCACACCGACCGGGTCCTCCGACGGGCGAAAGACTCGTTTTCCGGTGGTCAGCTGGTTGTTGTAATTCGACATTTTGTTGAGATTGCTTCCCACATTCCACATCATGTCGCGCACAAGCATATTATTGGTAATCCGCATGAAAACTCCTTATCCAATGACGGCGGGACTATCTTCCGACAAGTCCGAGACGATTGACGAGCAGGTCGAGCATCTCGTCGAAGACATTGACCATACGCGCGTTGGCGGCGTAAGCCGTCTGGTATTTGATCATATTGGACATTTCCTCGTCGAGGGAAACCCCCATGATGGAATCGCGGTTGCGCCCGTAATCTTTGACGAGCATCGCTTGGTTCTCCGCGATGCGGTACGCTTCCCGCGCGTCGACGCCGAGGTTGGAGACTAAGGATTTCACATAGTCTTCCGGGGCACCCCAATCGTACATATCGACCTGATGGCGCGTCTCGATGAGTTTGAGCATATTCTTGCCGTTGCCGACCAGATCGTCGATGCTGTTGGATGCCGCGAGTTTGTTGAGATCTTCGAGGTCCGAAGCCATGCTCAGTTCGTCCGCCCGAATCTTGTCGACGACATAGTAATTGCCGTCGAGCTTGAAGATCGTCTTTTTCGCATAATCCGGGTTTTGTGCGAGGATGTCTTGGATATTCTGTCGAATGCGATGCGCCTTCTCCTTATCCGACACACCGGCAAGTCCCTTTTGCACCGCTTCGGTGACTTCGATCGCCTTGGTGCCGTTGTAGCCGCTGTTGATCAGATAGTCCCGAAACTCCGCGCTGGAGCGGTTCTTGGTCGTAAACATGAAGAGATCCGTCGACTTGTCGAGACCGTAGCCGCCGGCGTGAATCTCGTTGAAATCCTGCGTAAAGGTCGAGACGAAATCGTTGAGTTTGTCGATGTAGTACGGGATGCCTTTGAAGTCGCCGCTCACATTGTCTCGGACATCGCGCAGGCCTTTGACTTTGCCGCTCTCGAGGAAGATCGGATTGCCGTTCTGCCACTCGATGTCGTAGATGCCATGCGAGTCGTCGTCATTGATCGGCTTCTCCCTCGGGATCATCCTGAAGGAATCCGCGCGGTAATGCGCGACGAGCTGCTGACCGCCGACCAGGACATAGAAGCGCTTTTGCTCGTCCTCATAGTAGTCGACCTTGACGTATTCGGACAATTTGTCGACCAAGAGATTGCGCTGATCGCGCATGTCGTTGGCGCGACCGCCTTCGAGCTCCGCCTTATGAATCGCCTCGTTGAGATCACGGATCTGCTCGGCGAGGCCGTTGACTTCCTTGACCGCCGAACGAAATTGGAAATTGAGGTCTTTTTGCACCGCTTTGAGCGCAGTGGAGATGCGGCGCACTCCCTCGGACAATCCGATGATGTTTTGTCGCACCAAAGTACGAGCGGTCTGGTTCTCCGGATTTTTCGCCAAGGTGTTGATCGACTCGTAGTAGGAATCGAGCAATTTGGCGATGCTGGAGTCCGAAGGCTCGTTAAATGTCCCCTCAATCTCGGAGAGCACCTTGGCACGCGCTTCCCACTCATGCTTGAGGCTGGTCTCGTAACGCGTCTTATAGTCGAGATAGGAGTCGCGCACCTGCTTGATCGCCGTGATGTCGACTCCCGTCCCGATGGTTCCTTTGCCTCCGACGAGGTTTTGCGGCCGATACGCCTTGGTGTTCATCAGCTGACGGCTGTATCCTTCCGTGTGCGCATTGGCGACATTATGTGAGATGATGCCGAGGTTGCGCTGGTTGGCAAACAGCCCCGACAATGCGATATTCAGTCCTAAAAAGCCTTGCGACATAGTTCCTCCGAACTTGGAAACGACGGTCGAACTAGATTCGAGCGTCAAAGATGCTCTTGCGCTTCCCGTCGGAGCCGTAATTGCCTTCGGGCTCTCCCGCGTCAGCGAGCAGTTGCAAATTGAGATCGATCAGCTGGATTTTTTCTTCGAGAATGCGCGCGTTGAACTTGGTTTCCTCGCTGATCGTGTGGATGCCTACCAAGAGTTGGTTTTTTGCGTCGATCACGCGGCTACGCTCGGCAGCCGGCAGATGATCCGCGAGTTCCGAGATCGTTTTGATCTGCGGGATGCCGCGCTCTTCGATCAGGCGATCGACGATTTTGGCGCGGATGTCTTCGAGTTTGTATAGCGCACCGACCAATCCCATCTCTCGCGAAGTCAATCGCTCGAGATCTTCGATTTTTTGCTCCTTGATCAACTCCCGCTTCTCTTTGGCGAGTTGAATCAACTCCGTGTAAATCTCATTCGCCTTGTCCAGCGAAGCGATCAATTGTTCCATGGTCCTGCTCATGCGCGCTCCTTTATAAAAAGAAAATCGGACATTCCGTCCGAAAGAGGGGGCGATGCATCGGCGTTATTTCGCCCCCAAGATCTTGTCGAGAACGTCCTGTGCAGACGGCTTGTATTGTCCCGACTGCATCAATGCCTTGATTTCGTTGACCTTATCTTCGCGAATCTCCGGTAACTGATCGATCGCCCGGCGCGCGATTTGCATTTCACGAGCCATTTCCGAGATCTCGACGCGATCGGTCGCTTTGTTGGTCGGTTCGACTTTCTTTGCTGTTTTTGAATAGGCTTTCAACACATTGTGTACGCCCATGCTTCCTTGAATCTTCATGTAAAAACCCCCTGTTGCCGATTTTCTTGTTTATAGTATCGGCAGACAAGGGGTTAAGTTTAGCGTTTTTTTGTAAACATACCGCGATGTTCTTTCGGCGTTTCTTCTTCGAGAGTCAAGCTGCTCTTGAGTTCGGCGGTGCATTTGTCGCAATATTTTCCCGAGAGCATCGGATCGCCGCAGCGCTGGCAGAGGCGGATGCCGGACTGGGAGGTCAGGACGATGCGCCCTTCTCGAATCCATTTGAGAATCGCATCGACTTCGACTCCCGTGCCTTCGCTGACGTCTTTGAGACTCGACTGCGGATTGTCGTAAATAAATTCGCGCGCCTTGGAAAATCCGTCGTCCGTAACCTCGTTGCACCGTGAGCAAAGCGTCTCCCCATGGTCGGACGCGAATAAGCGATTGCATTTTTTACAATTCAAGAGTGCCATCTTTCCCCCTAGCGATCGACAGCGCGACGATTTCACGCGCACCGCAGTGATACAGAGCTTTGGCGGCGGCATCGAGCGTCGAGCCCGTCGTGTAAATGTCGTCGATCAACAGGACCTTTGCGCCTGAAATGACCGACTTCCATTTGCTTTTGACTATTATAGCATTGTCGAGTTCTTTTTTTCTATCCTCTTTTTTGAGGCCGCTGAGCCGTCGCGTCCCGCGTGCACGGGAAAGTACATCCCGGCAAGGCAGAGCGATTTGTTTCGAAATCACCGATGCGAGCTCCTCCGCCTGATTGTACCCGCGCACGAAACGCCGTGTCCATCGAATCGGGACGGGGGTGATCCAGTCGACCTCGGCAAAAGCGGGATCCTCCTGCTTCAGCCGCTGATACAATGCGGCGATCTCACGCCCGAACGGATCCGCGAGATCGATTCGATCCTTGTATTTGAACCGGCGGATGGCATTGCGCACTGCGCCCTCGTAGTAAAACACGCTGCGATGCGCGCGGAAATAATGGAATTGCTCCTGGCATTCCTTGCAGCGGTACCCGTAAGGAGCATATTCCTCATACAGCGGAAGCTCCTTGCCACAAAGCAGACACAGATCCTTTCGGTACCGCCCGATCTGTGAGGCACAGTCGCAAAACCCGTTCTCGTCGTCACAGTAGGGGCAAGTAAGATCGCGAGGAAACAACAGAATTTCCCAGAATCTTGGTTGTGCCATGGTCCTCCTTATCACTCGATCTGCGCAAAATGGGATTCGAGAAGTGCGCAGAGGTTCGTGCGCCTGCGATCGATCATTTCATTCCCGACCATGCGCTGCAAAGCGGCAGGACTTCCGACCAAAACGACCAATTGCCGCGCGCGTGTGATCGCAGTGTAGATGATGTTGCGGTGCATCATACCCCAGACATCGAGCACCGGGATCACGACGCAAGGAAACTCAGAACCCTGGCTTTTGTGTACGGTGATCGCGTACGCGAGCACCAAATCCTGAGCTTGTTCAAAGGTCAAAGAGACGGCGCGACCGTCGTCAAAGAGCACCCGAATCTCGCGCGACTCCGCCGACAAATCCGTTACGACGCCGATGTCTCCGTTAAAGATCCCTTCTCCCGTTCCCCCATCCGGAGTACGCCACTCGATCTCATAATTGTTGGCGGTCTGCATCACCTTGTCGCCGACGCGGAAGAGGCGCGATTGCAGCTTCAACTCCGGTTTGTAGGGCGAAGGCGGGTTGAGCGTCTTCTGCAGCTCCTCGTTGAGCTGCGTGACGCCGCTTTCGTTTTTGTAGGTGAAACTCATCACCTGAATGTCGCGAACCGGATCAAAGGAATAGGTCTTCGGCAGGCGCTCGGAGACCAGCTCGATGATTTCGGCGGTGATGCCGCTTCGCTCCTTGCGAATCATATAAAAGTCTTTGCCGTTGTTGACGATCGGCATCTCGCCGCAGTTGATCCGATGCGCGTTGATCGCGATCATCGACTCCTCCGCCTGGCGGAAAATCCGCTCCAATTTGATCACGGGAATCCGTCCGCAGGCGATGACGTCCTTGAGCACCGCACCGGCTCCCACCGACGGCAACTGATCCCGGTCTCCGACGAGCACGAGGATCGTCCCTCGCTTGATCGCCGACAGAAGTCGGTACATGAGAAAGATGTCGATCATCGAGATTTCATCGATGACGACCACATTTTCCGAGAGCGGATTTTCGTCGTTGCGACCGAATCCCGTCCCGCTCGCTTCCAGCAACCGATGGATGGTCTTGGCTTCCTTTCCCGTCGCTTCCGACATCCGCTTGGCAGCCCGTCCAGTCGGCGCCGCGAGTGCAACCTTCTTGCGGCGGCTTTCGTAAGCGTTGATGATCGCGTTGATGATGGTGGTCTTGCCGGTCCCCGGCCCCCCGGTCACGACGAACACGCCTTCGTGAAAGGCGCATCGGATCGCATCCTTTTGCAACACATCAAGCCGGATCGCGTAGCGCTCTTCATACTGCTCGACAAAGCCCTCGACTTCCGCGATCGGTTCCGCATACATCGAGAGGTCGAAAAGCAGTTCGGCGACACGATGTTCCATGTGAAACAATTCGGGCAGATAGAACGCATCCCTCTCTTCGATCGACCGATACTCGAGTTGTCCGTCCATCGTCATTCGGAGGCAGACTGCTTCGATCTGTTCCAAATCGATCTCGACCCACTCCGCAATCTCGCGGTTGGTCCCGGCGATCACCTCCGCGACACGCTGCATCACCTCGTCCGCCCAAGAAAATGTGTGACCGTTCTTGACATCGCTCTGCAGCAGATGACGCACACAAGCTGCGATGCGAAACTCCGAATCCGGCTCGACCCCGAGGCGGAGCGCGATCTCATCCGCACGCTGAAATCCGATGCCGCGCACGAATTCCGCGAGAATATACGGATTGCGCCTTACCTCCGCGACCGCCTGCGTTCCGAGGTCGCGAAAAATCGTCGCCGCCAACAGATTGGAAACACCGATGCTCTGAAAAAACATAAGATTTTCGCGCATAAAGCTTTGTTCGGAAAAACTCGCCACGATCTGATCGAGTGTCTTGTTGCCGATGCCGCGGATCTCGAGCAAGCGCTCCGGGCGATGCTCGATCACATCAAAGGTCTCGAGCCCAAATTTCGCGACGATCTGATGCGCCGTTTTGGCTCCGATGCCGCGAACCACACCGCTCGCAAGATAACGCTCGATCCCCTCCAAGTCCGACGGAATCACCAAAAAAACCGAAACAAGCTCGAGCTGTCTCCCGTATTTGGGATGGTTTCTCCATGTTCCGGCGATGCGATATTCTTCAAACGTACGTAAAATCGGAATGTACCCGCAGATGACGAACGCATCCTGATCGGTCACAAAACTCGCGATGCTGTAACTTTCGTCGTCATTGGTAAAAATAACCCGGTCGATGATGCCGGTAAACTCAACAATCTCTTGACCCGGATGCGCCGGTCGAGAAGACGGACTAGTCATCCCCGATCAGTCCTGCATCCCACTCAAATCGATGTGGCAATATCCGCCCGGATTCTTGTCCAGATAGTCCTGATGATACTCTTCCGCAGGGTAATACGACGTCAGCGGCTCCACCTCCGTGACGATCGGTCGGTCGTAGTCCGCACGCACCGAATCAATCCAATCGATCGCCGTGACCGCGTCCGCCGGATCGACATAGTAGATCCCCGTGCGGTACTGCGAACCGACATCCGGCCCCTGCCGATTGAGCGTCGTCGGGTCGATGATGCGGAAAAAGTGTTTGAGCAGGTTTTCCAGAGTCACGACCTCATCGTCGTATGTGATCTTGACGACTTCGGCATGACCCGTCGTGTTGCGGCAGACATCTTCGTAGGATGGATCGGCCAGATCGCCGTTGGCATACGCCACTTCCGTGTCGACCACACCCTTGACTCGCTTGAAATACGCTTCCACTCCCCAGAAGCAGCCCCCGGCTAGTACGATGTCCTGTAACATGGATTCTCCTCTTGGATTCCTTTGTGATGGCTACATTATAGCGGATGCGCGGACGATTTTCCAGCAATCCCGCGCATATAGTAAAAGAGCAATTGTTGCGACAGCCCCGGAGCCACCGGAAACCGCTCCTGAATCAAGGCGTCGTATCCTTTTGTCACCCCATAGAGCTCGGCAAACAGACGCTTGACCCAAGTATCGACAGGGAATGCGCTCAGCCGTCCGTAGCCGAAGAGCGAAATGCAATCCGCCACTTTCTTGCCGACGCCCGAGAGCTCCATCAACGCTTCTGTGAGCGGCGCGTCTTCGAGCGCCTTGAGCCCGCTATACCAATGCTTTTCGGTCGCAATGCGAGCGCAGGTTGCGGCGACATAGCGGGCGCGATAACCGATCGCTTCGACCTCCGCGGTCCGCTCCGGTTCCGCGGCGATTGCTTCCGCCGTCGGGAAGCCGTACCATGTCCGCTTGAGCAGATCCCCGGCGACCACCGGAAGTCCTCGGAATGCCGTGCGCGGCAACTTTCCGAGCGGCTCTCCGTAGATGCGGCAGAGCGATTCGACCGAACGCTTGATCTTCGGGATGTTGTTGTTTGCCGATAAAATAAACGAAATCGTCGTCTCGAACGCATCCTGCTTGAGCAGACGCATTCCTCTGCCGTAGCGGATCGCTTGCGCCAGCACGGAATCATGTGCCGAAGCCTCGTCGGCATAGCGTCCGTAATCAAAGGCGAGGTCGAAATAATGAGCGATGTCTTCGTCGCTCAGCGGAGCACCGAACACGCGAATCTCCACCTCGCCGGTGCCGGCGACTGCATCGGTGCGCGCCTTTTTGCCCGCGTCAGCGTCTGCGGCAGAGCGAAGCGGCGCACGCGAAACGACGAGCACGGAACGCCCTACGACCCCCAGATAGCACGCAAAAATCGGATTCTCTGCCGAAGCAGGAATCCGATTCCAACGAAAGCATTGTCCGCATTCAAAGGTCTTTTCAAAGGAAAAATCGATGTCGGACAGCGCCAGTCTGACTGTCTGCGTCCATTGCAATGTCGGCACACGCGGGGTCGGCATTACATCATGCCGCCCATGCCGCCCATACCGCCTGCCGGCAGATCGTCTTCTTTTTTGATGTCGACGACTGCCGCTTCCGTCGTGAGGAACATCGCGGAGATCGAAGCCGCATTTTGCAATGCGGTACGCGTCACCTTGGTCGGGTCGACGATGCCCGCGCGCACCATGTGGACATATTCGCCCTTGAGCGCGTCGAATCCGACACCCTTCTCAGCCGTCTTGACACGCTCGACGACGACCGATCCTTCGAGGCCCGAGTTGATTGCGATCTGACGCACCGGCTCTTCCAGTGCACGTGCGATGATCAACGCCCCGGTCTTTTCGTCTCCTTCGAGCGTCTCGATCAGCTGATTGACTGCGCCGATCGCGCTGACCAGAGCCGTTCCGCCTCCTGCGACGATCCCTTCTTCCACCGCAGCACGCGTCGCGTTGAGCGCGTCTTCGATGCGAAGTTTTTTCTCTTTCATCTCGACCTCGGTCGCTGCACCGACTTGGATGACGGCGACGCCACCGGCGAGTTTCGCGAGACGCTCCTGCAATTTCTCCCGATCAAAGTCCGAAGTCGTCTCTTCGATCTGCATACGAATCTGTTTCACACGATCTTCGATCAGGGACTTATCCCCCATACCGTCGATGATGGTCGTATTGTCTTTGTTGATTTTGACAGATTTCGCACGACCGAGCTGCGCCAGAGTCGTCGCCTTGAGGTCGTAACCGAGTTCTTCGGAGATCACTTCTCCGCCCGTGAGGATCGCGATGTCCTGGAGCATCGTCTTGCGGCGATCGCCATAGCCCGGCGCCTTGACCGCGATGCACTCAAATGTGCCGCGCAATTTGTTGACGATCAGAGTCGTCAGCGCTTCGCCTTCGATGTCCTCCGCGATGATTAAAAGCTTGCCGCCCGTCTGCACGATCTGCTCGAGCACCGGCAGGATCTCTTGGATATTGGAGATCTTTTTGTCGACGATGAGGATATATGGATTTTCGAGATTGGCTTCCATTTTTTCCGGATCGGTGACCATGTAATGCGAAACGAATCCGCGATCGAATTCCATTCCTTCGACGACTTCGAGCTGTGTGCCGAAGGTCTTGGACTCTTCGACCGTGATAACGCCGTCCTTGCCGACCTTGTCCATCGCTTCGGAGATCAGCTCACCGATGGTCGCGTCACCCGCCGAAATCGTTGCGACATCCGCGATGTCCTTCTTGCTCTCGATCAACACGCTCTCGGCACGGATCACTTCGACCGCCGCTTTCACCGCTTTCTCGATTCCGCCGCGGAGAATCATCGGGTTCGCTCCTGCCGCAACGTTCTTGACACCCTCGCGAATGATCGCTTGAGCGAGCAGAGTCGCCGTCGTCGTCCCGTCACCCGCGACATCGTTGGTCTTGGTCGCCACTTCCTTGACGAGCTGCGCTCCCATGTTTTCGTAAGCGTCTTCGAGTTCGATCTCCCGCGCGATCGTCACACCGTCGTTGGTGATCAGCGGTGCACCGAATTTCTTGTCGAGAATGACATTGCGTCCCTTGGGTCCAAGCGTGACTTTGACCGTATTTGCCAATTTGTCGACGCCGATTTCCAGTTTCTTGCGGACGTCTTCACCGTACATAATATCTTTTGCCATGAATTTCACCTCACCACCTGATTTTTTACACCTGATTTTTACTCGACAACGGCCAAGACATCGTCGATGTCCAGGATCATCACTTCTTCGCCGTCGATTTTGAATTCACTTCCGCCGTATTTGCGGAACAACACTTTGTCTCCCGCCTTCAGGCATTCCGCTTCCGGTCCTACTGCCAAAACCTCCGCCATTTGCGGTTTTTCCTTCGCTTGTGTCGGGATCACGATGCCCGATGCTGTTTTCTCCTCGGCTTCAAATCGTTTGATCACGACGCGCTTTCCAAGTGGTCTCAACATATTTCCTCCATTTTCGCTGCGATCCTTGTCGCTCTGCGATTTTACTTCTCGATTCTAATACAAACATGTTCAAAAATCAACCGAAAAGCTGGCACTCTTTTGAACCGAGTGCCAACAAATTGTAAATTTTTCCCGACGAAAAAACCAGCCACCATGGGTGACCGGTTGGGTGATCGGTTCATTTCGGAACGGTCTGAGCGCGGCAGGGCGCTGTACGAAGCGTTGCAAACGGCTCCTTGCTGCGGTTTACTTCCGGTCGCGCAGGTGATCCACGGCGATCATCAAGGCGATGACGATTTGCTCGAACGCTTCGTCGTAGATGGTCAATTCGTAGGTATCCGCCCAGCTGAGCACCGCTTGCGAGATCTCTCCGATCACAGTCTCGCCGTGGAAGACGCGGAAACTGTAATCCCAGAAGCTGCCTTCCAAGCGCAGATTGTATGTGTCGGATTCGACATCGATGTGGCGCCTTAGGAGGGCGAGGCGGCTCTTGATCTTGATTTGGCTGCCGTCGCGGAAAGTCACGACAAACTGCGGAAGCAGTGAAAAAATGACTTTTTCGACGACGAAGATCTCCGGGCCGTTCGCTTCCTTCACATGGACTGTATCCCCGATCAGATTGAAGTCCTGGTCGACTTGATAGATCGGATTTTGATATTCGTCCATGATGGGATAGTGATCGGTGATCTTGAACACCTTCTGCCGAATGTAAAGCTTTCTCATAGGTTGAGCGTTCCCCTCTATTTCTTGAGGCTCAGGATCTCACGCGCTTCGTCCGGAGTCGCGATCTCACGACCGAGTTCCTTCGCGATGCGCACGATGCGCTCGACGAGTTGACGGTTTGAAGTCGCAAGCACTCCTTTCGAGTAGTAGATGTTGTCCTCGAATCCGACGCGGACATGACCACCCATCAGGATCGCATGCACGGCGAGCGGAAGCTCGGCACGGCCGATACCTGCGACGGTCCAAGTCGAGTCGCTCGGCAATTGACGCACCATGTGGATCAGGTCATCGAGTTCTCCCGGAGAAGCTCCCGGAACCCCGAGGACGATGTCAAAGTGAAGAGGTCCTTTGAGGAGGCCGCGTTTCACGAGTTTCTTGGCATTTTCGATCATGCCGCGCTCGAAGACTTCCATCTCCGGCTTGACGCCCAACTCATTCATACGGATCGCAAATTTGTCGATCATCTCCGGAGAGTTCATAAAGACATCGTCTCCGAAGTTGGTGGTGCCGCAGTCAAGCGTCGCCATCTCCGGACGGAGCTCAACCGGTTGAATCCGTTGCTCGAAGGTGTGCCATACCGAACCGCCGGTCGACGGCTGGAAGATGATGTTGCACTTCTCTTCGATCTTTTCTTTGATTTGACGATACACTTCGACATCCTGTGTCGGATTGCCCTCCGGATCACGCGCGTGGACATGCGCGATCGAAGCTCCGGCGAGATAGCATTGATAGACGTCTTCTGCGATCTCGTCCGGTGTCAGACTCAGGTAAGGCTGCTGCTCTTTGGTGACTTCTCCGCCGGTGACGGCGACTTGAATGATCAATTTCTCCATGATGCTACCCCTTTCTTTGCTTATTTTTTGGAACGACGCATGTGCCGGAAGCACGGCAAACGACAACCGGCTCTTCGAGCACGTCGGCCGCGGATTCGTTGATATCCGGTCTCGGAATGATCACCTTACGCGCTTCAAATACCATCTTGCGCGAAGAGTTTCCCATGTGAACGATTTCGCCGACTGCTTCGATGTAGTCGCCGGCGAAGACCGGTGCGAGAAACTCGACTTTGTCGTAAGCGGCAAACAGTCCTTCGTCTCCGTCACTGCGGATCAGAAGTTCGGTTGCGACATCTCCGAACAGGTGAAGCATCTTGGCGCCGTCGACAAGTCCGCCGCCGTAGTGCGCGTCATGCGCGCTCATTCTGAGACGAATCATTACTTGTTGGTTCATTGGTTCCCCCTTTTACGGATGTATTTTGATGAATCAATGCTTGCTCTTTACGGCCTCCACAAACTTGGTGAAGAGAGGATGTGGACGGGTCGGTCGGGATTTGAGTTCCGGATGGAACTGCACGCCGACAAACCACGGATGATCCGGAATCTCGACGATTTCGACCAATCGATCATCCGGGGAAAGTCCGGACAACTTGAGGCCGGACTCGAGGAATTCCGGGCGAAATTTGTTGTTGAATTCGAGGCGATGACGGTGGCGTTCGTAGATCACCGCCGAACCGTAGGCTTCGAATGCTTTGCTGTTTTCTTCGAGTTTGCATGGGAAGGTTCCGAGGCGCATCGTGCCGCCCTTGTCCTCCAGATTGATCTGATTCGGCATAAAGTCGATGACTTTGTATGGGCTTCCTTCGTCGAATTCACGAGAATTCGCGGACGGGAGTTGGAGGACATTACGCGCGTATTCGATCACGGCGATCTGCATACCGAGGCAGATTCCGAAATACGGAATCTTGTTTTCTCGCGCATAGCGTGCCGCAGCGATCTTGCCTTCGACGCCGCGATAGCCGAATCCTCCCGGGACGATGATGCCCTGAATGCCTTCGAAAACCCGCGACAGAACCGCTTGATCCTGCGAGAGCACCTCCGAGTTGATCCATTCGATGTCGACCGCGACATCGTTGGCGATGCCGGCATGTTTGAGGGCTTCGACGACGCTGAGGTACGCGTCCTTGAGCTCGACATATTTGCCGACGAGGGCGATGCGCACGGACTTCGTGATCGCTTTTTCGCGTTCGACGATCTGCATCCATTCGTCGAGATCCGGCTTGCGATCTTCGATGCCGAAATGCTTGCAGACCTTGGAAGCCAAGCCTTCCTGCTCCAGATAGAGCGGAATCGAGTAGAGGGTCTCCGCATCCACATTTTGGATGACATTTTGCGGCTTCACCGAACAGAAGAGAGCGATCTTCTCCTTGATTTCATCCGGAATCGCCTCGGAGGAACGGCAGACGATCAAATCGGGTTGAATCCCGATTTCACGCAGCTCCTTGACGGAGTGTTGCGTCGGCTTGGTCTTGATTTCACCGGACTTCGGCAGATACGGAAGCAAGGTCAAATGGATGTACATGACATTCTCTTCGCCGACATCGTACTTCATTTGACGGATCGCTTCGAGGAACGGCAGAGACTCGATGTCGCCGACCGTGCCGCCGATCTCGGTGATCACGATATCCGCGGCGGTCTCCTGCGCCAAAACTTTCAATCGTTCTTTGATCTCGTTGGTGATGTGCGGAATGACTTGGATGGTCGCACCGAGATAGTCTCCGCGACGCTCCTTGGTGAGCACCGACCAGTAAATTTTACCTGTCGTGACGCTGGAGTGCTTTGAAAGGTTGATGTCGATGAATCGCTCATAATGTCCGAGATCCAGATCCGTCTCTGCGCCATCGTCCGTCACGAAGACCTCACCATGTTGGTAAGGACTCATCGTTCCGGGATCGACGTTGATATAAGGATCAAACTTGAGGACACCGACGGTGTAGCCGCGTGCCTTAAGCAGGCGACCGAGCGATGCAGCTGTGATTCCCTTTCCAAGCGAGGAAACCACCCCACCGGAGACAAAAATATACTTGGTCATATTCCCTCCACGCCCGCGGACAAGCCGCAATCGGGCGATTATATCATTCTCAGTTCTTTTACCAATCCATGCGCTTCTTCGAGCGACTTGAGATAGGCTTGGACGATGTCGTCGGATTTTAGATTGAGTTTTTTCGCCAGTTCATCGACTCGATCCATCTCGCCCTGTTCGTAAGCCTCGATCAAGGTCAGATACGGGCTGATCTCTCCCTCGTGCTGAATCAACGCACTGTCGACCCGATCCGGGAGCGGAATCCCCTCAAGCGCTTCCGCCATCGGCATGTCCGTCATCGCATCGACGACGGAAAACAGTCCGGTCATCTGCGCTTCGTACTTGAGCGAGCGCTTGGAGTTGAGCATGACGAGCTTATCCAAAAACAGCGAACGCACGATGGAGAGCCGGAACAGCTCGGTCGGCTTGCTCTTGGAGATGTCCGCCAGCAGAAGGATGTTGATCCAGCGGTTGATCTCCCGAAGCCCCAGGTACGCCAGTGCCAACTGAATCGTCTTGATCTCGGAATCGGCATTGCGGTACGAAATCATCCGCATCAGCTTGTAACTGAGGTCGACATTGAGTTTGATGTAGTCGGCGATCCGACGCAGCGAAGGTTCTTCGCGGTTCAATTCGTCGACGATCAACGAGTAAGTCGCAAAGCTCGTCCGCAGAGCGTTGTTCTTTTGCCCGATGATCTTGGGTTTGCTAAAGAAATAACCTTGGAAAAGATCGAAGCCCATCTCCTTTGCGAGCTGGAACTCCTCCTCGGTTTCGACCTTTTCGGCGAGCAGGTATTTGCCGAGCCGTTTGGCGTCGGCAACCTTCTGCGTCAAGGTCGGAAGCGGCGTGCGAATCAAATCGAATTTGATGATGGACGCGTATTCCATCAACGGATGCCCGACAACCTCCTCTTCGAAATCGTCGAGTGCGATTCGGAAGCCTCTCTGGTGAAGTTTCCGCACGATGTCGACGACACGATCCGTCATGACCACATCCTCGAGGATTTCCACGACGATATCGACCGGATCGAACAGATCCGAAATATCGGTTTCCACGATCGAATCGCCAAAGTTGACAAACGCCGGTTTGTCCTCCGTGATTCGATCGGCTCCTTGCTCGTAGTATCCTACAAGCACCTGCGCGGTCGCCTGCTGTCCGGAAACAGCGTCATATCCACCGGATTTCTCGCCTCCTCGAAAGAGGAGTTCGTATCCGTACACTTCCAGGTCCGTGCGAAAAATCGGTTGCCGGGCTATATACATGACCAATACACCTTCTACTGATACACCTTTTGAATTCTCAAGTTGAGATTTTGGGTTCCGTTCCCACTGCGGTCACGGAGTTCGACCTTTTGAAGCACGCTGTCCTGTTCTTGAATTCGGCTTCGATCTGCGCTCGCGATGCGAATTTGGACCTCAGACCCCTTCGCCGTGATGTTTTCGATGAGGATTCCCGGAATCTCAAAGGTCAGGAGACTGACGGTGCGCGCATCGATTTCTTCGGTGAAATGCACCGACACGATTCCGCTCGACTTGGAGTATGTCACATTGTCGCGCAAAATGTGGTCGATCATGATCTGCTCGACGCTCGGTCCGATCTTGTCGACGATGCGAATCGGCGCGCTGTCGGCGAAGTTCTCACCGAATCGGTTTGCGGTCTGACCCCGCACGGTGCGGAGGGTCGCCGGCATCTTGAGCGTCTCCTCGAGCGTCAATTCCACGATGGTTTTGCCGTCGTTGGAAATGTCGCGGAGGATCTCGACGACGCGGTTGCGACGCGAGGAGGACTCGACGATGAAGTCGGAGTCGCTGATGGCGTCGAGGCGATCAAAGATCTCGACCTTGATCTTGTTCGGCACAATCTGCTCGACTTTGTCGACCGTGATGTGTCCGGATCCGGCGAGTTTCACCGAGACGGAGAACGGTTCGATGTAATTGCCTTCGCGGTCCGCAACGCGTGCGATCGTCAATTCCTTCACGCTCGGATCGCTGTTGATCCCGAAGTTGAATCCGCCCGTCGCTGTGGTTCCCGGGTATGCGATCTCCACCGACGTATCGTTGTCGACCAGTTCGACGCGGAGAAGCGACGGATCCAGTCGATCGAGTTGTCTGCCGTTGATGTTGTAATTTTCGAGATCGAGAATCGAGTATTTGCCGCTGGTGAGCATCGGCTCGTCGAAACGAATCTTGAGCAGTTGATCCGCCTTGCCGGCATTGTAAACGCGAGCGCTCCAATTTGCAGGGTTCGGCGGGATGACATCGCGCGCGTTGAACGCGTAGTCGAGCAGCCCCGAGTTGCCCGCGAAGTCTTTGAGTTCGACGAACATCAAACGATAATCGCCGGTGATCGTTTGGCTGAGATTGACTTCCAGAACATAGGTCTTCGGATCGTAAATTACCCCGCGAATCAATCCTGAAACTTCGGCCCCGTCGTTCTGGAAGAGTCGATAGTTGGATACTTGACCGAGGCGGGTCGTCCGGCTGTCGAGGCCTTCGCTGAATTTCATGCGGATTTTATTGCCTGCGACGAATTCCGGTCCCTCGATCGCCTGTGGTGGCGTGGTATCCGCCGCTACCGTGATGGTCGAATCGAGCAGAGGCGAAGAATTGCCGCTGTAGTCGCGCACAGCCCCCGTCGAGACGCGGAGTGCATTGACGCCCGGACGCATAAAGTTTTTCGTAAAGAAGAGCTTCACCCGATTGCCGCTCCAAGTCGGCGCTTCGTCCGCCGGCAAACCGTTGACGAGGAAGTAGCTGCCCGTGCTCGTGACAAAGGAGAGCGGCTTGTTGAATACCAAAGTCGCCGATGTCGGCGTGATGTCCTCGACGCCGGTCAATGCGAGCGGTGTCGTATCCGCTTTCATATCGATGGTGTAAGCGGTGCTGATCAGGCTGAGACCCCAGTAGTCTTTGATCGTCGGCTGCGGCTGCACCTTCAATGCGCCGCGCACATCGTTGAAGAATTCGACGACTGCCGACATCCCGTCCTCAGCGAGAACGATGCGACGAATCGATATGGTCAAATTGAGCGAGAAATCGCCATGATTGAGTGTGCCGTTGGAATTCGGCTTGATCGGCTCGGAGAATTCCACACGGAACGCGCGCGTCCCGATCGATTCGAGACTGAGCACTTTCGGTGGAGTCAGGTCCACAGCCGTAAAGCTTTCAAACCCTTCGTTCTTGACGCGCTCTCCGTTCTTGGCGACCACGTCGAGCAAGAGGGTAAACTGTGCTTGACTGCCGAGCGGTTGCTTGAGCATGAGCAAGATGCTCTTGTTCGCCGCATCGTATCGCGCAGTCTGCACTTCCTGACGCAGACCGTTTTTATCGACCACTTGATAATTTGCCGGGTTGTTCGCCGATGCCGGATCGAGCTCGCCCGAGACGGTCAGACGAACGGTCTTGAGACTTTCGGTCCCGACCGCCAGTACTTTGACGGCTTCCGGCTCCGCCGGCGTCGGATTGAGACGGCCTAAGATTTCACCCAGCGGCTTCGTCTGTCCGTATGGAGGCTTGTTGACCGCCGCCCACATCGCGTCGAATGCTTCGCCGCGTCGCAACGCATTGCGATTGATGGCAAAAATACGGATTCCGACCTTCTCCAGATCACTGAGGACCGTGTCCCATGTATTCGGATAGCCGAGGACGCGCATCAGCATCGTCGCCCAAGCTTGCGAGGTCACCTTTCCGTATGGATTGTAGGTTCCATCCGGAAAGCCTTTGAGCCATTTTTGCTCGGCGGCGTAGCCGACATAAGGAGCGAACCAGTCGCCCGTCTTCACGTCGCTGAACACCCCATTGTACTTGAACTTCTTGGCTTCTTCGATCTTTCCGTAGAGTTCGACGAGAAGTTTGGCAGCCTCGGCGCGGGTCAAATCTCGATTGACCATGAGGTCACCATGTTGGTTGCCCTGAATGAATCCATGCTCTTTGAGCCGGTCTGCCCCAGGATAAATCGAATCGGCAAAGTCTGCCGACGTCATCAGCGTCATCAGGCAGAGTGTCATCGCCAACACGAATGCAACTGCTTTTTTCATTTGAATCCTCCTATCCGATTCCCGATGCTTCCATCGATTAGCGGTACTTCCCGAAGGAGTTGGCCGCCGTCTGTAAACTTTTGCGTATCATCTCCATCACTTGAATGTCCGAATCCGTAAAGGCACTTGGAACGCTTGTGTCGACCGAAAATGCCGCCACCAACTCGCCATGCTGGCGAATCGGCGATGTCAAAAGCGATCGAATCGTCATGACATCTCCATCCTGTCGCACGACTTGATAAAACTCGCGAAACAGATGAAGATCGTCGTATTTGACTGTGTAATTGACATGGTGTCCATCCGATTTGACGATGAACAATTCGTCCGCATGCAGGCGAAATTTGCTCAAAGTATATTCGTCGTATCCCACGGAAAGCAGCGGCACGAAGTAGTTGCCGTCTCGCACGAGCACCGAGCCGAACTCCGCCGCCGGGATCATCCAAGACGCAAAATGGAGCGCGATGCGGTAGGCTTCCCGGATGTTCTCGGCACGCTGAATCGACTGATAGTATTCGACGGTTTTCTCCGCGATCGTCAGCTTGCGCTCGAGTCCCTGCTCGTAAAGAACATGGTCCGTGCATTCGATGAGATTGAGCATAATATACTTGCTGTCGTAGAACTGGACGACCTTGCCGTAATAATCGAACCATCCCGGTTCGCCGTTGCCTTTGCGGAGCTGGGTGCGCCCTCGGGAGACGATCTCCTCCGGGCGGATCTCCCCACGAATCGCTCGGCGGATCTCGTCGATCCGCCTGTCCTTGTCTTGCAAAATCAGAGCAAAATCGTGATAAGCCACCACATCATGGGTCGTATAACCGAGCGCATGCTTGAACGCCTGGTTGGTAAACAACACCAACTCATCGTTCAAAATGATGGTCGGAACAGAAAGCATGTTGTCGATCGCGAGCAAATCCTCGCGAGCCAACATCGGAACTCGTATTGCACTATCCATGACTCCATCCATATTCTCCATCTCTCTTGGGCACACTACTGGTATTATAGACTATTTGCCGAACTTACGCATCAGCTGTTGCAATTTCTGACGATAGTCCGAATCGGCAGGCTTGCCGTCGCGGCGATCACCCGTGCGCGGTGCGCCGGAGCCGGAACGCGGCGCAGCGGAACGCGAGGCTTCACGCGCTTGATCCGGGTTGGGACCGACCATCGAGAGACTGATCTTGCCTCGATTGCGGTCGATTCCGATCACATGGACGGTGACGACGTCGCCGATTTTGACGACATCCATCGGATGTTTCACGAAGCGATCGCTCATATGCGAAATATGCACCAGACCGTCCTGCTTCACGCCGATGTCGACAAATGCCCCGAAATCCACCACATTGCGAACCGTACCGGTCAGCTCGATCCCTTCGTACAGATCGTCCATCGACAGGACGTCTCGTCGAAGCACCGGTTTCATCATTTCATCGCGCGGATCGCGCCCCGGTTTTTTGAGCTCTTCGAGAATGTCTTTGAGCGTCAGGACACCGACTCCGGTCTCGTCGGATAATTTCTGAACGCCCGCGGCATAGCTTCCGCCATAGCGCTCGACCGACGCCGTGATGTCCGCGGCGCGGTGCGCTGCCGCCGAATGCAGATCGATGCCCAAGATCGCGACGACGCGCCGCGTGGCTTCATAGCTCTCCGGATGCACCGCCGTGTTGTCCAGCGGCTCGGCACCGTCGCGGATGCGCAGGAAGCCGACCGCCTGCTGATAGACCTTTTCTCCCAAGCGCTTGACCTTGAGCAGTTCTTTGCGATTTTTGTAGGCGCCCACTTCATTGCGGCGCTCGACGATGTTTTTTGCGACCGTCGCATTGATGCCCGAAACATAGGCAAGCAACGACGGCGTCGCCGTATTGAGGTCGACACCGACCGAGTTGACGACATCCTCGACTACGGCACCCAACTGTTCGCCGAGCTGCTTTTGATTGACGTCATGCTGATACTGACCGACCCCAATGCTCTTGGGATCGATTTTTACGAGTTCGGCGAGCGGGTCGAGCAGCCGTCTCCCGATCGAGATCGCCCCGCGGATCGAGACATCGAGATCCGGGTATTCTTCGCTGGCGAGCTTGGACGCCGAGTAGACGGAAGCACCGGCTTCGCTGACGATCGTGTAGTAAACGCCTTGGAGCGCCTTTTCTTCGAGGAGTTCGGCGACCAATTGCTCCGTCTCGCGCGAGGCCGTGCCGTTGCCCAGAGACAGGAGGGTGACTTTGTGCTTGGCGATCAGACTGCGAAGCACGGATTTCGCTTCTTCCCATTTCTGTTGCGGCACATGCGGATAGACGGTCGTGTATTCGAGCAGCTTGCCGTTGCCGTCGAGGACCGCGATTTTGCAGCCCGTGCGATACGCTGGGTCGATCGCGAGCACGGCGCGCGCTTGTACAGGAGGCACCATAAGAAGCGCCTTGGTGTTCTTGCCGAAGATCTGAATCGCCTCCGTTTCGGCGCGTTCCGTGAGAAGATTGCGGATCTCGCGCTCGAGCGAAGGGAAAATCAGGCGGTCGAACGAATCCTTCGCCGCCTCTTCCAACAAGTTGCGGTAGCGGAAATTCGGATTGCGCATCACTTCCTTTTCGATGATGCGAAGCGCGGATTCCGGATGGATGGAGAGCTTGATTTTGAGCGCTTTCGTGTTCTCTCCACGATTGAGGGCAAGGATGCGATGATTCGGCAATTTGTCGACTTTTTCGGCAAACTCTCGATACATTTCGAATCCCTCGACTTCCTCATCGGTGCCCTTGGATTCGATCTCCCCCGAGCCGTAGAAATGGTCGCGCAGAGTCGATCGAATTTCCGGGGAGTCCGAGATCTTCTCGGCGATGATGTCTTTGGCGCCGGCGACGATCTGTTCGATGTTCAGCGGCTCTTTGAAGGTCTGCGTCGCCACAAATCCCTCCAGGTCAAAATCCTCCTGCTCCCAGAGCCGCTCCGCCACCGGATCGAGACCGAGCTCTTTCGCCTTGGTCGCGCGCGTGCTTTTCTTTTGCTTAAACGGACGATAGAGGTCCTCCACCGTCTGCAAAACCGTCGCCGCGAGGATCTTGGTGCGCAGCTCTTCGGTGAGCTTGCCCTGCTCCTCGATCGACGCGATCACCTCTTGTTTGCGCTCTTCCAGTCCCCGCAGGTATTTCAACCGAACCTCGAGCGTTCGCAGCGCTTCGTCGCCGATGTCACCGGTCGCCTCCTTGCGGTAGCGCGCGATGAAGGGAATCGTGTTGCCTTCGTCGATGAGCTGGACGACCGCTTCGACTTGATGGTGCCGAACGCCGAGTTCATCGGCGATCTGTTGAATGATGTTCATATAGTCTCCCGCTTTCAAATTACAGTGAGCGCAGATACGCTTCGATGAACGGGTCGATCTCGCCGTCGATCACCGCCTGCACATTGCCGGTCTCATGCTCCGTCCGATGATCCTTGACCATATTGTAGGGATGGAACACATAGGACCGAATCTGGCTCCCCCAAGTGATCTGGGAATAGTCTCCCGCGATCTCGGAAATCTTATCCTTGTGCTCGGCGATCTTGATCTCGGTGAGTTTGGATGCGAGCATCCGCATCGCGGTCGCACGGTTGGAGATCTGCGAGCGTTCATTCTGGCATTGGACCACGATCCCGGTCGGTTTGTGCGTGATCCGCACCGCCGAGTCCGTGGTGTTGACATGCTGTCCGCCGGCTCCCGAAGAACGATAGGTGTCGATCTCGAGATCGGCGGGGTTGATTTCGACCACGCTGTCGTCCGTCAGCTCCGGCATCACGTCGACCGAAGCAAACGACGTCATCCGCTTCCCCGACGTGTTAAACGGAGAAATCCGGACCAAGCGATGCACGCCCTTCTCGGATTTGAGATAGCCGTAAGCATTGGTACCTTGAAAGATCAAGGTTGCGCTCTTGATCCCCGCTTCCGGGTCCTCGAGCAGATCCAATGTCGCCACCTGATATCCATGGTCATTGCCCCATCGTCGATACATCCGCAGCAAAATCGCTGCCCAGTCTTGCGCATCGGTCCCGCCGGCCCCAGCATGAATGCTCAGAATCGCGTTGTTCGCGTCATACTCGCCCTTGAGTTTGGTCTTGAGGTCGAGTTTGGTGTAATCCTGTTCGAGCGCGCGGTAAAGCGAATCGATCTCCGTTTCCAGTTCGGCTCGCTCCTGCGGATCGCCTTCGGAGCCGAGGTCTCCGATCAGCTCGATCAACGCTTCGATGTCGGTGACGTAGCGGTCGAGGGTGTCGAGCTCTTCGAGCAGGTCCTTCAACGCCTTTTGCTCCTTCATCAGACCCTGAGCTTTTTCGGCATCGTCCCAAAACCCGGGCTCGCTCATCTTGTGATCGAGCTCTTCGACCTTATGTCTCAGGCCGACCGAGTCAAAGAGACTCCTTTAATTCTTGGATTTGCTTGTTGATTTTGGGTAATTCCCGATTGATTTTTTCGATGTCCATTTGTTGCTCCATTACGCTCCGCAGCATTTTTTGTATTTTTTCCCGCTTCCGCAAGGGCAGGGATCGTTTCGACCGACTTTGCTTTCCCGGTTGCGGACCGGCTGTTTCGGCGATCCGTCCCCGCTGTTTTGTACCGGGGTCGCCACGCGAACCACCGATTCGCGTTTGGTTTCCGTTTGGATGGTCGCTGCAAAAATCATCATCAGAGTTTCCTCTTGAATGCCCGCGATCATCTCGTCGAACATCTCGAACCCTTCCTGCTTGTAAGCGATGACCGGATCTTGCTGACCGATCGCGCGAAGCGAAATCCCCTGCTTGAGATCATCCATCGCCGCGATGTGATCGATCCAGCGACGATCGACCGATCGCAGAAGCAGCGCGCGCTCAATCTCACGCATCAACTCCGGTGTGAGCTCCCGTTCTTTTTTCTCGTAGAGCTCGATGGCGACTTCCATAATCCGGTTTTTGAGAATCTCCTTGGTCAGAGTCTCCGGCTCCCGGATGGTCACCGAACCGAGCGGCAGGAAGACATGCGACAGGCTCTGGAACAGTCCGTCCAGATCCCATTCCTCCGGATATTTGTAGCCGTCCGTGTAGGTATGAATCGCGTTGGAAACGCGCTTGTCGAGCATCGAGAGGATGTTTTCGCGCAGATCTTCGCCGCGCAGTACCTTCTGACGTTGACCGTAGATGATTTCTCTCTGTTTGTTGATGACATCATCGTATTCCAGGACATTTTTTCGGATCGCAAAGTTGCGGCCTTCGACGCGGCTCTGCGCCGATTCGATCTGCTTGCTCAGCACACCGAGTTCGATCGCGACATCATCCGCCAGTCCCATGCGCTTGACGAGTTCTTTGATGCGCTCCGGAATGAACAGACGCATGAGATCGTCTTCCAGAGAAAGGTAAAAACGCGAAGAGCCCGGATCTCCCTGTCGTCCGGCGCGACCGCGCAGCTGATTGTCGATCCGACGTGACTCATGCCGTTCGGTACCGATGATATGCAGACCGCCGGCTTCGCGCACCTTCGCCTGCTCCTCCTTGGTGATCGCTTCTTGTTCGCCGTAAATCTCCTGATAGACTCGGCGCGCATCAAGAACTTCGGGATCGTCCGTCTCCAGAGGACTGATCGCCTGTTCGATCATGGCATCGGAATATCCACGTTTAAGCATCTCGCGTTTTGCGATGAACTCCGGGTTGCCGCCCAAGACGATGTCGGTTCCGCGGCCTGCCATATTGGTTGCGATGGTGACCGCCCCTAGGCGCCCTGCCTGCGCAACGATCTCCGCTTCGCGTTCGTGTTGCTTGGCGTTGAGGATTTCATGCGGGATTCCCTCGCGCTTGAGCACTTTGCCGAGCAACTCGGAGGTTTCGATGCTGATGGTGCCGACGAGAACCGGCTGCCCCTTGGCATGGCATTCACGGATGTCCTCGATGATCGCTTTGAACTTGGCTTGGATGGTGCCGTAGACCTTGTCGTCCGCGTCTTCCCGAATGACCGGGAGATTGGTCGGAACGATCACGACGTCCATATTGTAGATGTGGCGGAATTCTTCTTCCTCTGTCTTCGCCGTACCCGTCATTCCCGCCAACTTCTTGTACATGCGGAAATAGTTTTGAATCGTGACGGTCGCGAGCGTCTGCTGCTCGGAGCGAATCTCGATGCCTTCTTTGGCTTCGATCGCCTGATGCAGGCCGTTGGAATAGCGGCGTCCGTACATCAGTCGTCCGGTGAATCCGTCGACGATGATGATTTCCCCGTCTTTCACGATGTAATCGACATCGCGTTTCATCAGGAAGTTGGCGCGAATCGCCTGATTGATGTGGTGACTGATCTGTGAGTTGTTGGGATCCGAGAGGTTTTCGATGCCGAAATATTGTTCGGCTTTCTTGACACCGTCGCGCTCCTCGCTCCCTTCTTCGACGACACCGAAGCGGTCCGTCGTCAGACCGTCCGTCAAGGAAATGCTGCGCTCCTTCTCGTCGATCCGCACATCCTTGTCACGATCCAGAGTGCGGACAAAATTCTGTGCAAGCGTATACAGCTCGGTGGATTGTACGGATTCTCCCGAAATGATCAGCGGCGTGCGCGCCTCGTCGATCAAAATCGAGTCGACCTCGTCGACGATCGCAAAGTTGAGCGGGCGTTGCACCAGACGTCGGGACTCCAGCTCCATATTGTCGCGCAGATAGTCAAAACCGAACTCGGAGTTCGTGCCGTATGTGATGTCCGCGAGATACGCGTTGCGCCGATCTTCGCCTTCAACACCGTGCACCACGACACCGACGGTCAAACCGAGGAAACGGAAAATCTTGCCCATCCACTCCTTGTCCCGCAGCGCGAGGTAGTCGTTGACCGTGATGATGTGCACGCCTTCGCCCGAAAGCGCGTTGAGATAAGCCGGAAGCGTTGCGACCAGAGTTTTTCCTTCTCCGGTCTTCATCTCCGCGATGCGCCCTTGATGGATCGCAATCCCTCCGACCAGCTGCACATAAAACGGACGCTTACCGAGCACACGCACACTGGCCTCTCGCGCAACGGCAAACGCGTCCGTCAAAATGTCGTCGAGCGTCTCGCCCTTGGCGAGCCGTTCTTTCAGCACGTCGGTCTGCGCGCGGAGTTCGGCGGCAGACATCGCTTGATACTTTGGTTCCAATGCCTCGATCGCATCCGCGATCTTTGAAAGCTTTTTAACCTCCTTGGCATTGATGTCCCCAAAAATTGCTTTAAACAGATTCAATTAATTCCTCCCAAAACTCGAGCCGAATGAAAAATTGAGCATCGACCCTTTCCGATATGTCACCATCATCTGTTGGATCATCCATGCGATCCCGATGCAGGCGAGCAAATCCCCGATGGAAATCACCGTGCTCAGCGGATACCAGGCTGGCAATTTGTGCACCTTCGCCAACAGGAGAGAAAGACCGATGGTCCCTTCCAGCGGGCGGTAGTTGAGCACTTCCCCGGACGCGATCGATTCGACAAACTGCGAATAGCCGAGTTCCGTCATCGCCGCCGTATCGATCGGCATCTGGAACCCGTTGACCCCCATGATCAGGAGGTTCAACAGAAGTCCGAGCAGGAACAGCTTCATCCCCGGGACGCGCAGGTTGATCAATGCGACGACGCCGCAGAGCAGCATCGCAGCGAAGGGAAAGATCGACAGCATCGGCATTTCAATCTGCAGCAAGCGCAGCAGATACGGAATCAAAAACAGCACAAGCGCGGCGATCGTCAGATACCAACCTTTGAAGCGCATCCCAAGAAAATTGCTCAGACGACCCCGACGGAGCTTCCCGATCAAAAATCCGAGCACGATAGCTTCGATGTACATTCGACCTCCTCATTTGTGGTAATTGCTTCCTCCCAGGATCCGAAACGCCCGGTAGATCTGCTCGATCAGCAGAACCGGAAGCAGTTGCGGGTCAATGTCGCAGTCGATGAGGTTGAGTTGCATCTCCGCATCCGGATTGGGCTCATCGACATAAAACATGAGGCGCGACTTTCCTTGAAGCGCCAAATCCTGCAGGCGCCTTGCAAACTCGACCGAGTCGATCGCTTCCCCGTAGCGAGAAATCGAAATCGAATAATCAGGCTGGAGCCGATCGACAAATTTGACTTCCCGGGACAAGCGCTTCCGATACTCTTCGAATGCGCTCAAATAATTGGGATTCTTTATCTTTCGAGTTTGAAGACAGATTTTCATAACTATAGTATATCGATTGGAACGGTCAAATTCAATCATGCATCCCGATCAAAAAAGCCCGACAGTCAGTGACTGTCGGGCCATCGGAGCGGTTCATTTTTTTCGGCTACTGCTCCGATTCACAAACTTCCAATGTTCGGATAAAATTCAAGCACTCGGGACAAATGGCTTTGCTTCGGAACGGTATCAGCCCGGAACTCGAGCTGCAGATTCCGCACCGTTGCTCGTAGTACACTTCTCTGACACCCATTTCAACAACAATCTCCGTCATGTTCCCTCCCAGTTATTATTGAACGACTCTATCGGTCGATCTTACCCCTACGTGTCCGTTCGATAATTTCCAAAAGCAATTGTACGGTTCCCCTGTCCACAAGCGGAAGGCTGTCGATCACCTTTTGACGAAGAGCGGTCTCGTCCTCTTCGTATGGCACTTCGGTCTCGTGAATCCGAATCAGTTCGATCAACTCGTCTCGACTCAGAATTTCCCGATCGGCGATGCGGGTAATGAATCGTGTGGACGGTGTGCGTACTCCGCGCTCGTAACGATTGTAGGTCGAGGGATGTACGCCCAACATCGCAGCGAACTCCTTTTGATCGAGCCCCAACCGATTGCGCAAAGAACGCAACTTTTCACTGAAATCCATTTCGTCTACCACCTATATTGTTGCCAAATATTAACATATGGCGGTAGTGCATTTCAGAACGATTGCCGCTTTGGCAATTACAATCTGCGTATTATCATATCAAGGGCGACGATGCGTACCAATTGGTGCGGTAGAGTCATTGGAGTCAGAGCGATGGAGGCGTCGGCGCGGCGGCGGATGGAATCATCGACTCCATTGCTTCCGCCGATCACGATGGTGTTGACGCGATCCGAAGAAAGACGAAAAAAACGATCCGCCGGTTTCCCGGCGAGATCGAACAAAATCACATGATCGGTGGGCGCGACTCTCTGCAGGACTCCCTCGGACTCGACACGAATCGCACGAGCGATGTCGCGATCCGGCTCATCTTCGATTTCGATGACTTCGATCCTGCAACGCTTCCGAAGCGTCTGCAGCATCTCCTGCGCTTGGTCGCGCCAGTAGCTTTCCTTCAGTTTCCCGACGACCAGAAGTTTAATCCACATGAATCAGATCGTAACGGTCACGAGCAAAGCCGATCTTCACTGCATGCTCGAGCGTGCGACGTCCGAAGTCAAACAACGGCTCGTGGGCATTGTGCTGCAGCATATCGAGGCATGCGGTGTCGAGCGCGACCGGATTTTTCGAAGCAAATACACCGACATCGCCCGCGACAGGGATCATATGTTCACCCAAGCAATCGCAGGATTTCGTGATGTTGATGGCGAAGGAAATGTAGATATTGTCTTTGCCGAGCTGAGCGCCATAGGCATACTCGGCGATTTTTTCGAGCAGATTGTTGCCGTCCCATCGGCTATAGATCGCACCGATCGGGCAGACGGCGATGCAGCCGGCACATCCGACGCATTGTTCCGTCAGAATATGCGCCTTTTCGGGAGGAAACAGCGCGATGGCGTCATATCCGCATTTGCTGACGCATTGCCCGCAGGAGACGCATTTTTCTTCGTTCACGATCGGCGTGAGACCGGAATGCTGTTCGAGCTTGCCGCCGCGCGCCGCAAACCCCATACTCAGCTGTTTGAGCGCACCGCCGAAGCCCGCCGAGTCATGCCCCTTGAAGTGACTCATCACCAGGAATTGGTCGTAATCCGCGTATTTGATGCCGATCTTACAGGTATCGATGAATTCCTTGTGAATCGGGATCTCGGAATAGTCGGTGCCGATGGCGCCGTCGGCAATGATGACGGGAATGCGCGTAAAACCGTGCTCCGCTGCCACACGGCGATGGCTCTCCTCCGTCGTTCGTGCTCCCCGGTACAGGACATTGGTTTCGATGAATGCCGTCCCGACATGGTGCTCCTCGAGATAGTCGATGACACCATCGTAGCAGCTCGGCGGCACAAAGGTCGTATTGCCCGCCTCGCCGAAATGAACTTTGAGCGGAACTTGCTTTGCAAAGACATGATTTTCCTCGGCAACCAAGCGTTCGAGCAACGCTCTCGCCGCGCCGGAAAGTTCAGCGGTATTGCCTGTCGTCAGGCGTTTGAAAAACACCTTACTCGTCATTTCTTACCCCCTTTCAAACCGAGCTGACGCCCCCACGTCAGCTATTCACTGCGTTGTATCAATGCCTCCAAATGGGTTCGCACTTTTTGCGCCCACTGCGGATCGGTTGCGTAGCGGCGGCCGATGTCGTCGATCGCCAGCCCATGGTAGTATTCTCCGCCCTTTGTCAAATAGGACTTGGATAGGTAAGCGGCCACATGATCGATGCCTTCTTCGACGGTTCGAAAGGTACGAGCACTGGCATATGGTGAAGAGTCGTATGCTTGAAATCCGAATAAATTCTTTTTGTCTCGCGCAATTTGAGATGTACCGAATGCCGATTCATGCGATGCGATCGCCGTCAGCACCCAGGCATTGATGCCATGCGCCGCTTCGGCGCGCTTGAAAGCTGCTCCCAAACCGGCCATCTTGGTGCCGCTGAGCGCGCGATCGATGTCCCCGGCGGTCGAATGCGTCAACTGGCGCACATTGCGCGGATTGTAATCCGGTGTGCGTCCGTACCGCGCGGCGTTTGCAAGATCCCCAAACACCATCGACGATGGCTTGACCATGCGATGCAAGGGAGCCATCGGGATGCCCAGCTTCGTCTGCAGAATTTCTTCAAAGCGTCGCGTCGCATTTTCATAACCGGAGCTCCGAATCGTGAACAATCGGTCTCCTACTTTGCGTATCATACTGTCATTTTAGCAATCACGTTTCTGGTCGGTCAACGAAAATTTTGATATAATACGGAAGAAATCAATCGTTCGGAGAATCTATGAACTATCCAATCGCCGAGCTGGAACAAAAAACGATCGGTTCCGAGCACGGGCTTCCGCTCCTTTGCCTTCACGGGTGGGGAACGGATTTGAACACTTTCGATCCGCTGACAGAACAACTGACTGACCGTTTTCAGGTCTTTTCTTTTTCCTTCCCGGGCTTCGGGCGCTCTCCTGAGCCCTCCGAACCTTGGAGTGTATCGGACTACGTTGCTCTCACCGAAAACTATGTGCGCGAAACGATCGGCCGATCGCCGTATGCGATCTTGGCACATTCCTTTGGCGGACGGGTGACGGCGGGATTGTGCGACAGCTTCGTGATGAAGGACTGCAAAAAACTGATCCTCATCGGAGCGGCCGGAATTCGTCCGAAGCGTCCGGTCTCCTATTACATCAAGGTTTACGGCTATAAGGCGATGAAATTCCTGTCGAAGATTCCCGGTCTGCATGCGATCCTGAAGCGCCCGATTGCCGCCTATCGCAATCGATACGCTTCGGATGACTATGCGCGCGCGAGCACGGTGATGCAGGCGACCCTATCCAAGGTCGTCAAGCAGGATCTCTCCCGCGAGTTTTCCAAGCTTTCGTTGCCAAGTCTGCTGATCTGGGGAAAGGCGGATGACCAAACCCCGATCGATCAGGGGCGCCGCATGCACCATCTGATCGCCGACTCCGGGCTCGTCGAACTCGACGGCGGGCATTTCATCTATCTTGAGAAAAAATCGGAAGTTCAGCAGGCCGTCCGCCATTTTTTGACGGATGCGTCTGCCGCTGACGAGGCGAAAGGAGGGGATCGATGATACAGCATGTCCTGTGGGGCGTGATCGCCGTCGCTGCAATTATCACCGTCCTGTCCGGCTTTCTCGGCGATCTCCACGCCTTCCAACAATTCGGCTACTACCGCGCTCCGTTTTTTCGCTGGAAAAACAAACAGCGCTTTTTTGCCGACGAACTGCTCTACTATCTCGCTCTCGGATTGGCGCTCGTCGCTTCGCTTCCCGTCACGGCGATCGCCGCACTGCTGATCCTGATCCACTTGCTGTTCCGAAGAATGATCGTCAAAGCGTATCCGCCCAAGAAGCCGCTCGCTTACACCGGCCGCATCAAACGGATGCTCGGGACGATGCTGCTGATCTTCTTTGCCGGGATGACTCTGTACTGCGTTGCACCTTGGGCATTGGTGATTTGGCTGGCATTCGCCTTCCTGTGCGGGGATGGTTTCGTCCTCGCCGCCGATGGGATCAACCGACCGATGGAACTGCTGATCAACGAACGCTTCTACCGCGACGCGCAGCGCAAAGTATCGCGCGCACCGTTTCTCAAAGTGATTGCGATCACCGGAAGCTACGGCAAGACGTCCACCAAGAATGTCGTAGCGTCGATGCTCGCTCCCTATCGCAATACCCTCGCTTCACCCGCCAGCTATAACACCAAATTGGGTCTGACGCGCACCATCCGCGAATCCCTGATCCCGACGACGGAGGTGTTTGTGGCGGAGATGGGCGCCAAGCGACTTGGGGAAATCGAGGAGATCGTCGATTTCCTCACCCCGGATCTCGCCATCGTCACATCGATCGGCGAGCAACATCTCGAAACTTTCCGCTCTCTGGACAACATCGTCAAAGAAAAATCGGAGGTATTCCAAAAGCTGAGATCGGGAGGCTACGCCTTCATCAACGAAGAAGACCCAAGCTTGGCATCGCTTACCCTCCGTTCGGATGTGCACCGCGTCAGCTATTCCTTCCGGGAGACTTCGGACTTTTATCTCACGGATGTGGTGACATCCGGAGAGGGTTCTTCCTGCATTTTTGTCGATCGGAAGCGCGGGACCCGCACCAAGCTGTGGACAACTTTACTTGGCAAGCACAATCTGTTGAACATACTTGCAGGCGCTGCAATTGCTACAACAATCGGTGTCAAACCCGAAGAAATTGCCGCGGTTGTCACCACGCTCAAACCGGTTACGAACAGGTTATCCACACGCAAGGAAGGAGATATCCTCATCCTGGAGGATGCGTTCAATTCCAACCCGATCGGCGCGAAGGCTGCCCTCGATGTGTTGCAATCTCTGGCCACAAATGGGAAGCGAATTATTATGACGCCGGGAATGATCGAACTTGCAGAAAAAGAGTATGCGGTGCATTTCCATTTCGGTCAACAAATTGCTGCCGTTTGCGATTATGTCATCTTGGTGAGCGAACGGCAAACCCGCCATATCCGCGAAGGCTTGGCGGCATCCGGTTACGACATGAACCGCGTGCAGGTGGTCCCGACGATGTCCGCAGCATTTCAGGCGATGCGGTCGGTGGCGTCCGCCGGCGATGTCGTCCTGATCGAAAACGATCTTCCGGATGCTTTTGAGGAGAAAAAATGATTCATATCGGCGTATTTTTCGGTGGCAAATCGGTCGAACACGAAGTCTCGGTGATCACGGCGCAGCAGGCGATCGCGGTGATGCGCGAGATGAAAGGCTACCATGTCGTACCGATCTACATTGCAAAGACCGGCGACTGGTACACCGGCGACAACTTGATGGAAATCGAGCGATTCAAGGACATTCCTCGCCTGCTCGCCCATGCTCGCCGCGTCTATCTCGGCGGCGGAGAGCAACGTCACACCGCTCAACTCTTCGACGCGGACAAACGGCGCAATCGGATCACCCCCGATGCGGCGCGCATCGACATCGCCTTCCCGATCGTGCATGGCACGGGTGGAGAGGACGGGACCCTGCAAGGGCTCTTCGAACTCCTCGAAATTCCTTATATCGGGTGCAATCCGCTCGCCGCTGCACTCTCGATGGATAAGGTCTCGACGAAAGCGATGCTCGAGGGGATCCGCCAGACGACGATGTGCTGGCTTTATGCGCACGAGATTTTGACGGGGCTCGCGCCGTTTTTGGATCGATGCGAACAATCCCTCGTCTATCCGATGATCGTAAAGCCGAGCGATCTGGGCTCCAGCGTCGGAGTCAAGACAGCGCACAACCGGGCCGAGCTCGAGGACGCGATTCGATTCGCCGCCGAATTCTCGACCAAAATCATCGTCGAGAACAAATTGACCGATCTTTACGAGATCAACATTTCGGTGCTCGGCGACCGGGAGCATATGGAACTCTCCGTCTGCGAGCGGCCGAAATCCGCGTCCGAGTTTTTGACCTACGAAGACAAATATATGGGCAGTGACTCCGCCAAGGGGATGGCTTCGCTCAAACGCGAAATCCCTGCCGATATTCCGGACGCATTGCGCAGAGAAATCGAAACAGCGGCGCGAGAGGCTTTCCGCAGACTCGACTGCGCCGGAGTCTGCCGCATCGACTTTCTGGTCGATCGCACCACGGAGACTCCGTATCTTTGCGAACTCAACACGATTCCGGGATCCCTTGCCTTTTACCTGTGGGAGGCGACCGGAAAGCCGTTTCGGGCTCTGATCGCCGATCTGATCGAGATCGCGTACCGGGGACAGCGACGAAAACAGGCGTTGATCCGCTCCAACAGCACCAATTTGCTCGCGCGGGACAATCTCAAAGGGATCAAAAAATAACAACCATCCGAACACCGGACCAACACCAGGTCAATCACCGGATCAGTCAAGGAACAATCAAAGGATCAACGGGGGAAGCGATGAAAACAATCCTGATCGTGGAAGACGATGCCGACATTCGAAATTTAATCTCCGATTACTGCAAGGCCTCCGGTCACCGACCGATCACTGCAGCAGACGGCGAGGAGGCATTGCGTTTGTTCGAAAACGAGAAACCGCATCTCGTGCTTCTGGATATCATCGTGCCCAAGGTCGACGGATTTGAGCTCTGCAGACGCCTGCGACGCGAATCCGCGACACCCATCATCATGGTCAGTTCCAAGCAGGATGAAAGCGACAAGATCCTCGCTCTCGGGCTGGGAGCGGACGACTATGTCGAAAAACCGTTCAGTCCTCGCCTTTTGGTCGCCAAAATCGACGCCCTGCTCCGCCGGGTCGGGGAGCTATCCGGGGAACCCACAGCCGATGTCATCGAGTTTCGCGGCCTCCGAATTCACGAGGGATCTCGTACTTGCAGCGTCGGAGAGCGCAATATCGATTTGTCCAAGATCGAATTCGACATCCTCCTCTATATCGTGAAGCACAAAAATCAGGTGCTCTCGCGCGACCGGATCTTCGATGCGGTCTGGGGAGTGCACGAAATCGGCGACCCGAGCACGGTCACGGTGCATGTCAAAAAGATCCGGGAAAAGATCGGCGACGATCCGAAGAAACCGCAAATCATACAAACGGTCTGGGGAGTCGGGTATGCGGCGCGAGACTGAGACGACGGAACGCAACATCAAGCATGAAATCCGCAGGACGCAGCGTCGGACGATTCGTCGTTCGCTCTACTATCCGTTGATGACGCTTGCGATGCTGACCCTTCTCTCTTCCATGTTGCTTTTGGCGCTCAATGTCAAGTCGATCCATCTTTCCTCGGTGCGCGGATGGTCGATCATCATCGGGGTCCTATGCAATCTGGGAATCGTCATCATGCTGATTCAACTGCTCCAACGCCGCTTGTTCCGCCGGCTTCGTGTCATCCAGCACAGCATCGACGAAATCAACTCCGGCAGCATCGTCCCCGATCCGTCACTTCGCGCAGAGGGGCAGTATGAGGATGAGATCTCCGGCATCGCGGAAGGAATCGAGGAATTGAAACTTCAACTCAAGGAGCGGCTCGACGAGCAGTTGGAGCTGGAGAAGAAGCGCAAGATCCTCCTCGCTCGCATCTCGCATGACTTGAGGACGCCGTTGACCAGCATCATCGGGTATGTGGAAGCCCTGCAGGACGGAATCAGCCCGGATGAAGAAACCTACCTCGCGACCATCCACGAACGAGCCGACTTTATGAATCGATTGATCGAAGACCTCTCGCTGTTTTCGAAACGAGAACTCGATGAGCTCCCGGTTTATATGGAATTGAAGCGTTCGGACACTTTACTCGAAAACTACTTTAACAATTTCCTGTCCAATGATAAACTTAGAGTGACGATTCATCGACCTTTTGTTCAAACCTATTTGCGGGTGGATCCCCATCGCTTAAAGCAAATATTGGACAATTTGATCGGGAATGCGCAAAAATACGCCAGTTCTGCGGTCGACATCTCCACCCGGGTGCAAGATCATATGCTGGAGGTTTCGATTCGCGACGACGGTCCCGGCGTTCCGCCGGAATTCAGCGAGAGCATCTTTGATCCCTTCTTTATGGTCAATAAAGTAAAGGATCAAGCCCTCCGAGGCGGCACCGGCCTTGGCTTGACCATCGTGAAGCAACTGGTCGAATTGCATGGCGGATCCGTCCGTGTACACAGTCAGATCAATGAAGGCGCCGAATTCACCTTCGCCCTTCCCATCGTGAGAAAAACGAATTAGGAGACTCGTATGAAATGCCCGAATTGTTCCTTCGACAATCCAAATAATCTTGGGATTTGCAAAGTGTGTGGCGAAACCATTCACGATGCGGCTCCGGAGTCCGTGCGCGACACGGTATCACTCGATTTTGCATTGCAAGAGCGATTCCGCAAGCGAGCAATGCGAGCGCGCGAACAAAAGGAGATGGAAGCCCAAAGCGCGCCGTCTGTCGAGTCGCCGGTTCCGAGACCGACGGAAGCGATTGCCCGACAGGAAGCACCGAGTCCCCAAAAGCCCGATGCGGCTCCGGCAGCCGAACCCAAACGCGAGGCGACTTGGAGTCAGAACATCCAACCCGCCAAGGACTTTGCGGCTTCGCGACGTGCGGAAACGCAGGCGCGCCGACAGACCGAGATCCGTCTCAAACCGGATCTGAACGCGCAACCGCAGCCGCAGGCACGCCGTCAAGGAAAAGCGGACTATCGTCCGGCTCCTACCGGATTCAACGAGCTTCCGGTGGATGATCAAACGCCGCCGAGCGCGGGATGGGAGCCGCTCTCCAAGAACGATCCGTACTACACGGTTCCTCTCAACTCCATGTTGAGCGAGTCGCGTCCATCCGTGCAAACGCCTCCGGTTGCTCCGACTCCGACCAGAGCGATTCCGCCTTCGGCGATTCCGAACACCGCGTCGAAGTCCAAACCTGCCGCCACGTCGTCCTTTGCGACATCGGATGAGTTCAACACCGGTCGCCAGGCAAGCCTCGCGCGCGATGTGGAAGCGCTCGAAGAAGCGTTCCCGCCTCGAAGCCGCGACGAACGCAGCACTCGCAGCCGCAAACCGAAAAACAACCGAATGGCGACGCTCATCATCATCTTGTTGATTTTAGTGCTCGCCGGACTGCTCTTTCTGATTTACAAGATGTCGACCGGTCGAACTGCTCCACCGGCACCGACAACGGATGTCGCCAATACAACGGCTCCGACGCAGTCGATGACACAGCCGTCGACCCAACCGACACAACCGTCGACAACACCGACGCAGCCGGCTACGACGAAGCCGAAGAATCCAAAGCCTACGACGCAACCCTCCAATACTCAGCCGACCTCGGGAACGGATACCACCGCTCCGACCTCGGAAAAACCGCTTTCGAACTTCTCCTCTTCGGCCACTTCTTCGGGAGGAAGCCCGGCGAGCGATCTGACCATCGATTCTCTGCGAGTCGGTAGCCATGAGGACTTCACTCGAGTCGTCATCGATCTCGATCCGGCGAAAACCGTTCCGTCTTACCAGGCGAACATCTCGGAGGACGGACGCACCGTAACTTTGGTGATTCGTGGAGTCATCAAGAACAACGCGACCGATGTCACCACACCGGTCGGTAGAATCAACAGTGTTGTGATCTCGCAGACGACTCCGGATTCGGTGACTGCCGTGATTCAGCTCAACAACCGAATGCAATATCGCGTGTTCGGCTTGGAATCCCCGGTCCGCATCGTCCTCGACGTCGCCAATCTTTAGTCTTTCGTTCGATCGAAACGATTGGAACATCTTAATCCGATCCAAATATAAGACTCGCGCACCTTCGGGTACGCGAGTCTTTTTCCTAGGTCCAAATTGGAGAAGCTAGCATATTAAAAACGGAATCTTGCAATGCGCTCCTGTGCGCTGGTTGCAATCTCAGCGAGGTGATCGCTGGCTTCGGTGATGTCGTGAATCGACTTGGTTTGTGATTCGACCGATGCCGCCGCCTGTTGCGTGGTCGCGGCGTTTTCTTCCGCGATGGCCGCGAGATTTTCGATGATCCGCACGATCTCGGTATTTTTGCTCTCGATCTCTTTGGAGGAGCGGTTGAGATGGTTCACGATCGAACGCGTCTTGTCGACGGCAGTCGAAATCAATTTGAATTTGTTCCCCGTATCCTCCAGTTTTTCATCTTGTTCGGCCACGATGTGCCCGACTTCATTCATCGTCGTCACCGCGATCTCCGACTTGTGTTTGAGATCGTCGATGATCGAAGTGATTTCATTCGTAAATCCGGCAGACTGCTCCGCAAGCTTACGAATTTCCTCGGCGACGACGGCAAATCCGCGACCGGCATCCCCGGCTCTCGCCGCTTCGATCGCCGCGTTGAGCGCGAGGAGATTGGTCTGATCCGAAATCGACTGGATCATTTCGCTCGCTTTGGCGATCTTGATGGCACTCTGATTGGTCTGGGAGATCACCTGATGGATTTCTTGAGCCGCTTTTTTGTTGAGCTGGCTGACGTCAAACAATTCTTCCATCGTCTTATTTCCTTCGTTTCGCAAGGTATCGATCTCTTGCGTCGATTCGGAAAGATCCGCGAGGACACCGATCATCTCGCCGAGCAGCGCATTGGCCTGCTCCACATTTTCGGCGGCCGTCTGCGTGTCATGCGCTTGCGAAGACGCTCCTCCGGCGATGTTACCGACCGCATTCGCCACTTCGCTCGCCGACTCAAAGGTGCTCTGTGATGTCGCCGTCAGCTCTTCGGCTGTCGCGGCAATGTTTTGAGAGTCCGAAGAAATCGACTCCAGGAGACTTTCCATATTGTGGAGCATCATAGTCATCGAACGGACGATCGAACCGATCTCGTCCTGACTGTCGCGGTATCGTTCTGCCGCACGCGACTCGTCCGTTTCCGAGAAGTCGTAGTTCGCCATGCGATTGAGCGTGATGTCGAGGAGCGCCAGTGGACGTGTCACAATGCGATTTGCGATGAGATAGCCTAGGCCGATCAGTCCGGCGATCATAAGCACATTGACCAAGGCGGAAACGATCAATTGCTTGTTGGACTCTCGTGAGATGCTGCGAATCGTCGTGATATTCCCGTATACCCAATGATCATCGAGACCCGAGATCTTTACCGGCACAAACACCATCTTGGAATCGAGTCCCTCACGGTTTTTCTCGATCGAAGACGACTCATCCGCATTCGACACGAGGTCGAGATGGCGCCGAAACGCAGGAGCAACTTTCGTAAAGTCTTTCATCACATTGTCCGCATTGCCGGTATCGGCGATCACGATGCCCTCATGGGTCGTCAGGAACAATGTGTTTTCATCATGGGAGACATTGTTTTCGAGATACTTTTGAAGAAAGGTGACCATCACATCCGAGCAAACGACGCCGACTTGCTTGCCGTCCTTTTTGATCGGCGTCGCGATCGTCACGAGCACTTCCTTTCCGAACTCAAACGGAGGCGTCATGATCGTGCGGCCTTCGCTGATCGGACGGCGATACCACTCGACATTGGGATCTTTGACCAAGTCCGCCGAGAAATCGACGGATCCGTCGTCCTTCGCGTACACGATCATGCGACCTTCCGCCTCACGGTGGTTCGGATTCGTCTTGTACTGCGCGTCCTTTCCGTCAAACGCATTCGGTTCAAAGAAAACCCCGAGAGCTGCAACACTGGCGTTTTCCCGCGTCAGACGCTTGACCAATTCGACCACTTCGTCGCGGGTCATTTTGCTCGGTCCATTCATAATACTGACTTCCATCAGATCACGAACCTGGACGGCGAGCTCATAGGCGCTCGTCAGTTCGACCGAAAGTTCGTTGGCAAAGCGTCTCGTCTTTTCCAGTTCGATTTGTGATTTATAATTCATATCGCTTTGGTATTGCGTGATACCGGCGATCACCGTCCTCGCGGCGAGTACGATCAGAAGAGTCAAAGCGAGGAACATGGACATCTTAAATCCGATGCTTTTGGTAAAGCCCCGCTTTTTTTCTTGTTGATTCATCTTGTCCTCCGTTTGTATGAGACATTCACGGGGTGAAAAATACCCGAAAAACCCGGTCCCAACCATTAAGTTTGAATGCCCCCCTTTCGCGGAAATCACATAACATTTTTGAGCTTTTGAGCCGGATATGATTTTTAATGAATACATGTTTCAAGCCATTCTTTCTGCCTACGGATGATAAAGTATATATAACAATACAAATGCTTCCAATCGCGAATTTCATTTTCAAAATCGAGCCGAAATCGAGTGGAAAGGCTTCCTCGATTAAAGTTTTATTTTCTGATATACTGTCGAGTAGCGTTTTATATTCTCGCTTTCCGGTCGATTTTCGACTCGTATCCCATATCTGGAGGTTCTATGAAACAAAATTGGTCTCGCATCATCAAGCGGTTTTTGATCATCAACTTTGGCCTGTTTATTATGACGATCGGCCTGCATTTCTTCATTATTCCGGCAAACCTTGCAACCGGAGGCGTTACCGGTCTCGGTATGATCATCCGCGCCTACATCCCGTCGATCAATCTCGGTCTCTTGATGCTCGTCTTTAACGCCATCCTCTTCGTCGTCGCCTTCCTATTTATCGGGAAAGAATTTGGCGGATATACGATTTATTCCAGCTTCGCTCTTTCCGGTATGATCGCGCTGTTCGAGTGGTTGATCCCGATGAGCCAACCGGTCACCGACGACATCATTCTCCAACTGGCATTTGGAACGTTGATCCCTGCCGTCGGTATGGGAATCATCTTCTATCAGAACGCCTCCACCGGCGGTACGGACATCGTCGCGAAGGTCATCAACAAATACACTCACATTGAAATCGGAAAGGCGCTCTTCATTTCGGATGCTCTGATCACAGTGCTTGCCGGCTTTACCTTCAGCCCGCGCATCGGCATGTACGGCTTCATCGGTCTCGTCCTCTTCAGCATCGTCATCGACAAAGTGATCGCCGGATTCGAAACCAAGGTGCATGTCCAAATCATCTCGAACAAAAATCGCGAGATTGTCGATTTCGTCCACAACACCCTGGTGCGCGGTCTCACTCTGATCAATGGTGCCGGCGGATTCTCCGGGGAGCCGAAGCAGGTCATCAGCGTCGTTCTCAGTCCACGCCAATACATCCGTCTTAAGCAATTCGTGCGTGCCGTCGATCCCCGTGCCTTCCTCATCATGAGCTATGTGCATGAAGTGCTCGGTGAAGGCTTCGATCTCGCCAGCATCCCGGTCGGAATGGTTCCTGCCGACATCGCGGCTGCGGAAGCTGCACAGAAAGCATAAAGTAAAAATCAAAAAAACGGGACACCGATCGCATTCGACCGGTGTCCCGTCTTGGCGGAGAGGATGGGATTCGAACCCACGGGGCCGTTAAGCCTTACACGCTTTCCAGGCGTGCCCCTTAGCCA
>JAUMWO010000092.1 GCA_030529605.1 Bacillota bacterium
ATAAATACGCGGACCGCACCAAGCAGTGGCCGATTTCCTCGGCGCTGTTTGACGAGATCCGCAGGGATTTTATGTCCATGGTGCGCAAAGTCGACTTCGAAGAGGAAGGCGCGGATCAGCAGATCTACGAGTACTTTGGGTCCAAGGAGATCTATTTCCTTCGCTATATTTCCAAGCGTGTCGACAATCGCATTTATCACTTCGTGATGAACTATTCCCAAGAAGTCCGCAACAAGATGCGGATTCTCTATGAGCGGGACCACGATGGCATCACATCTCTGCTCAATCGATTCGCCTTCCGTGAACGGGTCAATCAGACCTTGGTGGAGCGTCCGGCGCGGCGTGCGGCGATGGTGATGTGGGACCTCGACGACCTGAAATATGTCAATGATACCTATGGTCACGACTATGGCGATAAATACTTAAAATACGCAGGAACGGTGCTCAGCACGATTCAGACGCCGGAAACCTTTGTTTCCCGGGTATCGGGCGATGAATTTTTTGCTTTTATCCCGTTTGACGAAGGAAAAGAACGCGTGATCGAGATGGTGCAATCGCTTCGAAGCCGAATGCTGGAAAGCCGCCTCGTGATCGGGGAGTACTCGGACATCCCGATTCGCGCGACAGCCGGCATCGCCTGGTATCCGGAGGACGGGTCCACTTTCGAAGAGCTCAAGCGGCATGCCGACTTTGCGATGTACACGGCGAAACGAAGCGAAAAGGGCAGCATCGCCGAGTTTGATATGACTTTGTATGAAGGCGATGCGATCCTGATCACCGGGCGCGAACAATTCAACGCCTTTTTGGAGCGAGAGGAAGCGGATTTTGCGTTCCAGCCGATCGTCGATCTCAAACAAGGGAAGGTCTTTGCGTTCGAGGCGCTGATGCGCCCGACGTCCAAACACATCACCAATGTATTTGACGTGATGCGAATCGCGAAAATGCAATCCAAACTCAAAGCGATCGAGTGGATGACTTGGAACGGTGTCCTCACCAAAGCCAAGCAGAATTTGGACGTGATCGGCGATCGCCGGATTTTCATTAACTCGATTGCCAGTGTCGCATTTGATGAATCCGAAATCGAAGAGCTCGAATCTCGATTCGGATCGCTGCTGTCGCATCTTGTGGTCGAGATTACGGAGAGCGAGCGGCTGGAGTACCGCAGCATCGATGTGCAGAGAAAACTCAAGGGACGATGGAAGACCAAGATGGCGATCGACGACTTCGGTACGGCATATTCTTCGGAATCGATGTTGCTCGAAGTGATGCCGGATTTTGTCAAACTGGATATGACCTTGATCCGAAACATTCACGAGGATGTTTCGCGTCAGAAACTGGTCGCCAACATCCTCGACTATGTCGAGACGCGGGGCATCAAATTGATTGCGGAGGGAGTCGAGCAGCTCGAAGAACTACGCTTCCTCAAAAAAATCGGTGTGCCGTATGTGCAGGGGTTCTATCTCGGGAAACCGTCGCTCTACATTGTCGATCCGGATCCCCGTCTGCTCGATGAAATCCGCAGTATGTAGCTTGTTCCGGAGAGTTATGTTATACTTCCGACAGGGCGAAGCGCCCTGTAGAGGTGAGTATGAAACGAGCGGTACATCTTGATTTCCATACGTCGGAGTACATTCCCGAAGTGGGAGCGGATTTTCGAGGTCGGCAGTTTGCGGACCGTCTGAAACAAGCGCATGTCGATTCGATCACATTGTTTGCGCGGTGCCACCATGGCTGGCTCTATTACGATTCCAAACGAGAACCCGAAGCGATCCATCCGAATTTGGTCGTGAGGAATCTACTCGCCGAGCAGATCGACGCCTGTCACAATGCAGGCATCCGTGCCCCGATCTATACGACGGTGCAGTGGGATGCTCGGATCGCCAGGCTTCATCCGGAGTGGATGGCCCGAAGTCCGCAGGGTGAGCTTGTGGATTCTCAAAACATTCCCTGGCCGCATTTTTATCACCATATCTGCCTGAATACTCCGTATCGCGAGTATTTGATGCATCATGTCCGGGATCTGGTCGAATCGCTCGGTGCGGGTCGGATTGACGGATTGTTTTTTGACATTTTGTTTCCGGTCGATTGTAGCTGTGAGGGATGCCGATCCAAGATGTCCGCGCTTTCAATCGACAGCACGGATGCATCGACTCGCAAGGCGTTCGCCCGTCGAACTATCGACGAATTTCGAGCGGAGATGGTAGAACTTGTCACTCGGCTTGTCCCGGGAGCTTCGATCTTTTTTAACAGTTCCACGATCCATCCGGCGGACCGCAATGCCTGCTTGACGGATACGCATCTCGAAATCGAGTCGCTCCCGAGCGGAGGCTGGGGCTACGATCATTTCGCAATTTCCTCACGATATGCCCGCACTCTCGGGTTGCCTGCCGTCGGTATGACCGGACGTTTTCACACCTACTGGGGAGATTTTCACTCCCTCAAAAATTATGATGCGCTCTGCTTCGAAGTGTTTCGAATGCTTGCGATGGGTGCTGCCTGTTGCATCGGCGATCAGCTCCATCCGCGGGGAGCGCTCTCGGAAGCAACCTACGATCGCATCGGGAGCGTGTATCAAATTGTCGAGCGCCTTGAGCCCGTAATTGGAGATGCGCGCCCGTACGCCGATGTTGCGATTTTGTGGAACAACGATTCGCCGACGAGTTATGAGGCGATCACGGGAGCGATGAAAATGCTCCAGGAACTCTCGTATCAGTTTGACATCATCGATTCGGACGCCGATTTTAGCCGTTATTCCCTGCTGATCTTGCCGGATGAAACACAGAGCGATCGCAAGGTCGCGGAAGCGCTGCGTCATTATCGCGGTGCGATTCTCGGTTCGTTCGCCGCTTTGGCGGAGGGCGAGGAGAGCGGATTGTTCTCGGAGATTTTTGGACTCATTGATCGCGGTGTGTCCGAGTACAGTCGTGATTTTTTGCTTCCGACGCCCGAAATCGGTCGCGAACTGCCGCAAGAAGAGCATGTTATGTATCTGGGCGGACGATCCGTTGAAATCGGATCCGTCGAAACCGGCTCAGTCGAAACCGGTGCCGCTGCGCAAGTGCTTGCCCGACGGATCGCACCGTATTTTGAGCGCGCCGGGGAGCGATTTACATCCCATCAACATGCGCCGAGCAGTGGCAAGGTCTGCGGTCCGGCGGTCGTTCAATCTCCAAAAGCCATTTATTTTGCTCATCCGATTTTTCGGATCTACCGAAAGAATGCAGCGAAATGGTGTAAGACCGTCGTGGCCGACGCCATCGCGCGCATTTATCCGCGCAAACTCGTCTCACACAATGGCCCGAGCAGCCTGATCACATCGTTGCATCGGGACGAACATCGGATTTTGCTGCATGTGCTGCATTACATTCCGGAGAAGCGTTCGGCGGACATTCATACCATCGAAGACCTGCTTCCGATTCCTTCGCTCCGGTTGACCTTGGATCGGTCGTTGTTTCAAGGATCGGTTGACTACAGGGTGATTGCCCATGCGGCGTTCGGTCCGGATCACTCGCCGCGATGTCGTTTTGACGGGGATTTGGAGATCGAGATCGATCTGGACGGTTACGCGATTCTGGAAATCGTACCGAAGCGCTAGTTCCGAGACCGTCGGGAATTCTTGCGGTGTAACGGTTGCATCAAAGGAGGTTCAAGATGTTGCTTCAGCTCCAAGGAATTGAAAAGACCTACGGTAAGGGCAGTCTCGCCGTCCAAGCGCTCAAAGGCATCGACCTGGAGATTCCGAAGGGAGGGTTCCATGTCATCGTCGGGAAGAGCGGCTCCGGAAAATCGACACTTCTCCATATCCTCGGTGCACTGGATCGACCGACCAAAGGCAAGCTTTTTCTCGAAGGAGAGGATGTGTTTGCCAAGAGCGACCGTGAGATCACCTTAGTGCGTCGCCGCCGCATCGGTTTTGTCTTTCAGGCCTTCAATTTGCTTCCGGAATACACGGTTCAGGAGAATATCATGCTTCCCGCGCATCTGGATAAGAAGACCCCGGACGCGGATTTTTTTGAGCGCATCGTCGGCAAACTGGGCATTCAGGACAAACTTCGATATTATCCTGATGAATTGTCGGGGGGTCAAAAGCAACGTGTTGCAATCGCTCGGGCGTTGATCACTCGGCCGGCGATCCTGCTCGCCGATGAGCCGACGGGCAATGTCGATGAGAAAACCGGAACCGAAGTCATTCGACTTCTGAAGGATTCCGCCAAAGAATTCCATCAAACGATCGTGATGGTGACGCATGACATGTCGATCGCGCAAGGCGCGGATCGTGTCATTCAAATCGTCGAAGGGCGGATCTCATGCTGAAAAGAATCGTAATCCCGGGGATGATCGGACGCAAGAAGGACAGCTTTCTTATGTGGCTGGTCATCGTGCTTTCGATCGTTTTTTCCATCTCGGCGACGATTCTGTTTACCAGTTCAGAGCACGCAAAGTACATCGAACGCATCGCCAATTACGGATCGTGGCCATTCGGGGTCCTCGATACCGATATCGACACGGCGAAGCGCTTTGAAAACAAGTTTGGAGAGGTCGTCACCTTTCATACAATCGGTAACGATCCCGGAGCCGGAATGGTTGCGGCGGTCGAACCGGAGCGGTTGGAACGCATCGGTGGACTGCGACTGATCGAAGGAGCCATGCCGTCGCAGCCCGATGAGATCGCGTTTGAGTATGCCCGTCGCGGTTATTTCGCGACGGGGGTCAAGGTCGGCGAACGCAATCGCATCGAGCTCGAACTCTACCGCAATGTGATCCCCGAACACGAAGCAGTGGATCGGTTGTTTCAAGTTCGCCGCGGGTTCGATGCGTATCGCGTGCAGGTCGAGTACGATGATTCAACGCTGCACTACTTTTTCGCAAAGATGGTCCCGGTCTGCGAGACGCCGGAAGAGTTCGCTTCCCTGCTGGATCGGCTCCGAGATCGCTCGCCGGAGTTTTCGCAGGATGTTTTGGATACCTTTTTTGACCCCGAGTTTCAAAAGACATTGAATCATGTGCTTTCCCCTCCCGATTTTGTGTTTTATTATCAGGGATACTCGGTTGTGGATTCGGATACCGTCGACGGGTATCTCATCCGTCGTTATCGCCGTTGGTTTTACAAAGGACAAGCGCTGAAGGCGGAGGCTGGAGAAACGCGGGAGCAATTGACGAAGCGGATTATGGAGATCGGTCTGCTCGTCGAAGACCGGGTGGTGTTTTACGCGGATATGCTCGCCACCGGAGTTTTGATGGATTATTCCAAATCTTGGGACCGAGGAGAGAAAACACTTCCTTCCGCTTTGATTCATCCCTCGATGGAAGTCTTTGTCTTAAACGCATTTGAAAACGCCGCTTTCAACGATTTTACTGCGGAAGAATTGGCTTTGTACCGCACATTCGGGCGTACTTCCGTTTTTGCGTCGCCGGACCAAGTCGATCTCGATACGCTTCACGAGACGGCAGCCGAATTCGCCCAAACCATCTCATCACCGCAGGATCTGGTCGTCAACGAGACCATATATCCGGCGATTCCTCCGCAGCGCGATGTGTTTCTCATGAATGCCGTGATTGCGTTGATCTTTGTCGCGACGATGGTCTGCATCTTTCAGATCAATCTTGCACAGTTCAAGCGGCGCACACGCAAACTAATGCTGTTTCAATCGATCGGTATGACCCGAGGTCAGATCGGTCAAATGCTCGGTTCAGAAGTGGGGATCCTGCTGCTGCTTGCCGTTCCGACCGGACTCGTCTTCGGTTTGTTGTTTGCCTGGTGCGCGGTTCAAGTGGGAACGCGGCATTTCGGTTTTTCACTCGTC
>JAUMWO010000093.1 GCA_030529605.1 Bacillota bacterium
CGTCGTCCTCGATCAGATGATCGACAACGCTCTGATCTCGCTACTGGAAAGCCGGGATGAGAATCTGAAATTCGCGCGTGTCGATTCGGGCATCTCTCCGGACGGTGCCGAAGATCAAAAACCGAAGGAATTGGACGAGGCGATCGCGAAGCTCTTTCCGTTGCCGGTACAGCTTCGTCCGTTCAAAAACACGGAGATTCCTGCGATCTTGATCGCGGATGAGGAAAAGCGCCGCATGAGCGAGATGATGCGCATGTACGGTATGAAGGATATGGCGATGCCCGTCGATCGATCCCTCGTGCTGAACGACTCCAATCCGGTCGTGCAACGACTTCTTCGTGCCGCGAGCGAAGGAAAAGAAGTCGAGCTCATCACCGCCTATCTCTACAAGCTGGCGCAGCTCGGCAGCGAACCGCTCACTCCGGAAGAGCAGAACGAGTTCATCGATCTCTCCAACCGCATGCTGCTCAAGATTTTGGAAGCATAACCGAAATACTTTTATCGTTTTCGAAACAATCGCCACAATTTTAACAAAACCCAATTATAACAACGCCTTCAAATCACTCAATTTGAAGGCGTACTTTTTGTCGATTCGAGACAATCTTGACCGATTGTTTTCTTGTTTGTTATACTATTCGCAATAGTACTCCTGGAACAATGCCGTCATCTCCTCCGTCGATGCGTTCACATCCGATTGACCGAGTTGCCCATTCAGAAAGGAGCACCCTATGAGCATCGGTGTTACACTCGCCCCTGTCATTTCGTCCCGAGTTCGAATTCCGATCCCGACCTATTTTTTATCGAACTCGATTTTACTCCCGCAGCGGGAGATTCCAAGTCCTGTGCAAAAACAACATCCATTTCGTCGTGCGCCTTTTCCGGGCGCTTTTTGTGATGGATGCGATGAATACGACAAAATTTTTTAAGAATAGGAGGTAGTATGAGTAGTTATTCGGCAATTGCAAACAGCTTTTGGCTGTGGCTAGCATGCGGAAGCGGAGTCGCGCTCGTTTTGGTGCAAGCGATCCTGATGACCTTCCGCACGTTGAAGGCCAGCAAAACGATGGGGATCACGGACGAACAGATCCGGGCCGCGGTAAAAAGCTCCGCAACAGCGTCCGTCGGACCGACGCTTGCGATCGTCGCCGGTATGGTTTCACTCCTGGTCGCCATGGGCGGACCGATCTCCTGGTTCCGTCTGTCGTACATCGGTTCGGTTGCCTATGAGTTGATGGCTGCCGGGTTTGGTGCTCAGGCGATGAATGTCTCGCTCGGCGGCGAGGATATGACGGCGCTTGCCTTTGCCTGCGGTGTCTGGGTCATGACGCTCGGATCGATCGGCTGGGTCCTGTTCACCGCACTCGCGACCCCGAAACTCGACAAGTTTCGGAATGTACTCGCCGGCGGTCGCAAGGAACTGATTCCTGTCGTTTCCGTCGCCGCAATGTGCGGAGCCTTCTCTTATCTCACGATCGACCGCGTCATCCGTTTCAACTCGCAGACGACAGCTGCTTTTGTCGGTTTCATCGTGATGGCTCTTTTCACCGCCTACAACAAAAAGGCCAATAAGAAGTGGATTCGCGAATGGTCTTTCTGCATCTCGATGTTTGTCGGCATGGCCGTTTCCGTCATGTTTTAAGGAGGTCCCATGAAAAACGAGAACAACAATCTGTCGTATTACGAAAAGGATTATATCCCGTCGATCATTCGCATCGGATTTACCACCAACCTCCTCGGTTGCGTGCTCGCGTTTTTCCCGGCACTCGTGCTTTTCTTCGTCTATCGGCTTCACCCGCCGGTAGAAGCCGTCATCGCCGGTCTGATCATGCAATTGAGTGTTTCCGGCGTGTTCTGGTTTGTCGAGCCGATCTCCTACTCCCCGGTTCTCGGTATCGCCGGAACCTACATGTCCTTCCTCTCCGGTAACATCGGGAACCTGAGACTGCCGGCTTCCGTTGCAGCGCTTCAGGCAGCGAATGTCGAGCCGGGCACGGAAAAAGGCTCCATCATCGCGACCATCGGGATCGCCGTCTCGATCATCGTCAACATCGTCATGTTGACCATCGGTGTCATCCTCGGTTCCTCGGTGCTTCAGATGCTCCCGCCATCGGTGCTTGCGGCCCTCAACAACATCTTGCCGGCGCTGTTCGGAGCGATGCTCGCCCAGCAATTTGTCACCAATCCGAAGGTCGGTATCGTTTCCGTGGTGATCGCTTCGATCATGTTCGCGCTTCTCAAGACCGGCATGCTCGCTTGGCTCCCGGGCACTCCGATTTATGCGGTCGTCATCGTGACCGTCTTTGGCAGCATCCTCATCGGACGTAAGATCATGGCTGCCGATATGGCAAAAAAAGCCTCTCAGGAACAATAGATCGCAGGAACAAAGAAAGGAGAGATTATGCACAAACAGATTTTAGCAAAGCTCGACGAAATCCGAAGCGAACTCGAACAGATGTCGATCGACTTTTGGGAGAATCCGGAGATCGCCTTTGAGGAGATCCACGCATCCAATACACTCCGCGAATATCTCAAGAAGAACGGCTTCACCATCCGCGAGATTCCCAACAATCCGACCTCCTTTGTCGCCGAATACGGCTCGGGACGACCGATTCTGGGAATCACCGGAGAATACGACGCTCTGCCGAAGCAATCACAAAAACGTGCACCGAAGCATGAACCGGACAAAACCTCCGAGGACGCCGGACACGGCTGCGGTCACAATCTGCTCGGCGTTGCAGGCGCCGGCGCAGCCGTCGCGCTCCGCGATATCTACGATCGCGAAGGGTTGACCGGTACGCTGCGTTTTTACGGCTGTGCCGCGGAAGAAACGCTTGCGGGCAAAGGGATGATGGCGCGTGAAGGGGTATTTGACGACCTTGACGCCTGCCTGACTTGGCATCCTTCGTTTCTGAACAGTCTATGGAACTGCAGCTTCCTCGCGATGAACTCGCTCAAATTCCGATTCAAGGGGATTCCGGCTCACGCCGCTGCCGCTCCTGAGGCAGGACGTAGTGCGCTCGATGCCGTCGAGCTGATGAATGTGGGCGCCAACTTCATGCGCGAACATGTCACGGACCCGGTACGCATCCACTACACCATCACCAATGGGGGCGGTTTGCCAAACACCGTGCCTGCCGATGCAGAGGTCTGGTACTATGTCCGAGCTCCGAAGCGTACCGAAGTGCGCGAAACGACAGCACGCTTGGTCAAGATCGCACAGGGTGCCGCGTTGATGACGGAGACTGAGATGTCGTATGAACTCCTCGCCGGATGCTACGACGTGATCCCGAACCAAGTGCTCGGTGAGCTGATGGTGAAGAACATGAAGGAGATCGGAGGCACCGAATTCGATGAAGCCGATTATGCCTATGCCGATCAATTTACGGCACAGCTCTCGGAAAGCGCTCGTCGCAGCGTCATGAACACCTACTTTGCGCCGGGCGGCGTGGAGCAACGTTCGCTCAGCGATCAAGTGATCCTCACGGAAGATCGCGGCAAAGTGATGCCGGGCTCGACCGATGTCGGCGACGTGAGCTACATCACGCCGCTCGCCCAGATCACGGCAGCCTGCTGGCCGGTCGGCGTCGTCGCGCATGCTTGGATGGCCACGGCCTGCACCGGCACCTCGATCGGTATGAAAGGAATGTTCTTCGCCGCTCGCACCTTGGCGCTGTCCATCTACGACCTGTTTAAAAATCCGGACATCCTCGCTGACGCTCGGAAGGAATTCAAAGAAATCCGCGGCGACGAGAAATATGTTTCGGCATTTGACGAATAGAGCTTCCTGTTCCTATACTGCAATCGCTCGAGAATGCCCCTGAAAATTTTGGGGGCTTCTCTTGCTATTAGTTCTTTTTTCCTGTATATTATTAGAGTGCCTGCAGCCATAGCTCAATTGGATAGAGTAGCGGACTTCGAATCCGTTGGTTAGGGGTTCGACTCCCTTTGGCTGCACCATTCAAGCCCGAATGCAGATTGCATTCGGGCTTTTCCTTTGAATCGACTGAATCGACGCCTTGATCTGCGATTGTCGATCGGTTTCCGGATGATTCTGGAAAGGATTGAAGCTTTATAGAAATTCAGTTAAAATATGGGAAATTGACAGGGGGATCTTTATGAAAAAATCAGGAATTCTACTTCTTCTAATTCTTGCGATGCTTTTTGGCGGATGCCAATCCGACACAGCCAACAGCACAGAAGAAACGAAGCAAAATCAAACTCAGCAAGCTGGCCCGATGACAGAACGGGGAAACACAGAAATCAAAAATATATTTGATCTCGAGAATACAGACATTTTTAAAACCGACAATCTGAGCGAAGCAGTCCAAATCTTTGAAACCGTTCTGCGCGATTTTGGAATCGATCCAACGATTCGCATCGAAGAAGAGAGTGTCGGATTGAACCATTTCGACAAAAGAGCATTTGCCGTTTATAAAGACATTAAAATCTCAACAATGAACAATAAAACGGCAGTCATTGAGATACACTTTTTAGGCAGTACCGCAAATCGGCATTTGAGTGCCACAATTATTGCAAACCCGGGCGAAACCGAAAAAAAGATTTATCATTCCTTGGTTGAAAAGCTGGTTAAGGATGCGTATCAAGAAGAAGTGAAGTCCTTATTTAACAGCGAGCAGAAGCTCGGCACTTTCTATCAAGTGGAGCATGGCGTCATTTATTTAGGCGGCCGAAAAATGCCGGATAGTTCTGATATCCGAAAAGAAGATATGACGCGTCTTGAACTGAAAAACGAGGATTTTATTCTGGAAATGCTTGATTTCAAACGAGCAGAAACGGACCTGACAAAATTTGTAGCCGAATATTATGACTTTGTAACGAAGACCCTAAATTTTCGCCCGGACGATGTGATTTTCCATGCATCGGTAAAAAACAGCTACGATCTGGTGACTCAGGAAAGCCAGGAATTCAAGTATATTGAATTCTCGTTGAAGCTTCCAAACAATCAACGTCATAGCATAGCCGTCACAAAAGACGGTTACTTTGCGGAATTTGATCGCGACGAAAAGGATTTAAAAACAATTCTGGATTACAGCAATCAACTCTTGGCGAAAACCACGAAGGGAGTACAGTTGGAAGTATTTGAAACAAAGGAGTTAAGAGACCAAGAAGGCACGAGGATCCAATTGAACGATACCGGCCGAAGTTGGTTAATGATTATTGAGAAACGAACTCTTTTAGAGAACTACTAGTATTCGGAAGAATCTCCTTGTTGCCGTGGGAACTGACAGCAAGGAGTTTTGTTTTGTGATGGATTAGATGAACTCTTTGAAAGGTTTAAAATGAGCGGAATTCTGCTATTGCAGCTGTTCGCAGTGGTGCGATTCGGATAGCTGTCGATGAGGAAAGAGAAGCGATACAGCGAGCCGGAATCGCATAGGATGTCTCTTCCGGCTATGCGACCGACATGGTCTTCCTTCGTAAAACAAGCAAAGAACGGCATTAGCTACGAATCATTGATATATTCCTCTGTGCTTTCAAGGATGCCAAACCATTGCGGGAGCTTAAAGCATTTCCATCAACACTCCTCTCTTCCTGTTAGCGATCTCTTTGATTATTAACATTTCAATCATCACCCTTTGCGGAGACCGCTCGATAAGTTCTGCCGGCTTCGTCGAGAAGGCGGCTCGCACGAGCAAGATCGGCGTCAGCGACGCGGATGACGATGCCGCATCCGGCGCTGATCGAGGTCGGAGTCGGCATCAATTCGATCGGTACGACACCCGTGAGAACCCGCTCGGAAGCGATCGCCTCATGCGTGCTCGGGAAGACAAAAATCATAGGC
>JAUMWO010000094.1 GCA_030529605.1 Bacillota bacterium
TGTACAGCAAAGAGTCCGAGAAGCAACATGAAGATGTTGACGAGGACAAATCCGGCGAAGAAGGTATAGGTCGTCGCAGCATGCTTGGTAAAAAGATCGGGTCCCGGGCGAAGTCCCTGGATGACCAGACCGCCAAGCAGGATCGCGGTAACACTGTTTCCCGGAATACCGAGCGTAAGTGTCGGTATCAGGGATCCGCCGGTAACGGCGTTGTTGGCTGCTTCCGGACCGGCGACTCCTTCGATGATCCCCGTACCGAGGAGACTCTTGTCTTTCACGAAACGCTTCGCTTCGTTGTATCCCATAAAGCTGGCGATGGTACCGCCGGCGCCCGGAAGGATACCGACCACCGTTCCGATCAACGATGAAACGAATGCGAGCGGTGCAATGCGCTTGAGTTCGCTCTTATCGAGGAGAACCTTGTCCTTAACCGCTTTCGCCTCAGCACCTTTTCGGAGCTGCTTTTCCGCAAGGATAAGCACCTGAGACATCGAGAAGAGACCGATCAGAGTCGCTGTAAACGGAAGTCCTTGGTACAGCGCGTTGGATCCGAAAATGAAGCGCGGAACACCGAGCATAGGATCAGCCCCGATCGTCGACAAAACGAGACCGAGAGCACCGGAGATGAGACCTTTTAGCATCGACTTGGAACTGACGCCCGCGATGATGGTCAGTCCGAAAATCGAGAGCCAGAAATACTCCGCCGGTCCGAATTTGAGAGCCAAAGTTGCCAAAAGAGGTGAAATCGTATACAGTGCGATGCTGCTGATGATCCCCCCGGTAAACGATGCAATCGTCGCGGTAGCAAGCGCCTTACCCGCTTCTCCTTTGAGGGTCATCGGATAACCGTCAATCGCCGTCGCCGCCGCCGAGGAAGTTCCCGGCGTGTGCAATAAGATCGCGGAGATCGAGCCGCCATACATCGCACCACAGTAAACTCCAGCCAGAGCGATCAGTGCCGTCTCTGCCGGCATTCCGAATGTAATCGGAATCAGCAGCGCAACGCCCATCGCTGCGGAGAGTCCCGGGAGCGAACCGACGATGATACCGACCGATACGCTGAGGACTGCCGCGATCAGGTTCATCGGCTGAATCGCAAAAAGAAAACCGTTGATTACATGTTCCATCGTCGCCTCCTAAATCAAAAAGCCCTTTGGCAGCGGCACTTTCAAAAGAATCTGGAAGAGCACGTAGAGCGCTGCGACAAAGCCGACGCTGACCATGACGGATAGCTTCTTGCTCACTTTGAGGAACAACAGAGTGATCAATACATAGATGAGCGTCGAAACGACATAACCGATCACATTGATCAGCATAATGTAGATAAAGCTGTTGAGCAATACGATCCCCATCTGCTTCCACTCAAGCTTTTCGAACGCCTTGGACTTCTCACTTTTCTTATTGAAATAGGTGACAAAAAGTTGAATTAAAGTCAAGACGAGCAAAATCGATATGACGAGCAGAGGGTAAATCATTGCTGCCTGCGGCAATTGGAGCGTCAGATAGTAAAACAGCCCGCAAAAACAGATCAGCAAAATGCTCAGAATCAAATCTTGTTTGCGCATGATATCTCCTGATAATCTACAATGACAGAAGAGGCCGAGTACTTGTACTCGACCCCAGCTTCTTATTTCGAAAGATCCAAAACCTTTCCGATTTCTTTGAGGTAAGCTTCCTCTTTTTTGATGTATTCCGCAAGGTCAGCCGGACTCATATAAAGGATCGGGAGATCCGCATTTCCAGCTTTTTCGAGGTGCTCCGGAGACTCCATTGCCGCCTTGAACTTGTCGTGGAGGAACTGGATGACATCCGCCGGAGTTCCCTTTGGAGCAACAAGTGCACGAGCCGAACCGAAAAGGATGTCAAATCCTTTTTCGTTCAGAGTCGGAACATCTTGGAAGTTTGCCAAGCGCTCATCCGTGAAGGATGCGAGGATGCGGAGTTCTCCGCCCTCTCCCGAAAGAGAAGCGACTTCACTGATCTTTGCAACCGATGCGTGAACATGCCCGCCGCGGAGTGCTGCAAGCATATCCGTCGATCCGCCGAACGGAACATGCGTTACGTCGATCTGTGCGAGGTGCTCAAAGTGAGCTGCTCCGATGTGGTTGGAAGCGCCGGTACCGTTGTTGGAGATCATAAGGTCGCCCGGATGCTTTTTCGCGTAATCGATGAAGTCTTCGAGCGTCTTGAACTCGGAGCTGGACTGAACAACGAGAACGCCGGCGTCATAAACATGGTTCAAGATCGGCTCGACATCGTCGATCTTGTACTGCGTTTCACGCTCGAGCGTCAAGCTGACAAAGGTAGGCAGATTGATGAATCCGATGGTGTAGCCGTCCGGCTTCGCTTTCGCAAGCTCCGTGAATCCGATCTCTCCGTCCGAACCGGGTCGGTTGATGATGACCAGCGGTTTGCCGATCAATTTTTCCGCTTCGGAAGCAAGGATGCGCGCTCCGACGTCGGTACCGCCGCCCGCCTTATACGCGACGATGACATCGATGTTCTTGCTCGGATATGCCGCGTCCGAACCCCCGCCACCGCAAGCCGTCAGCGACAGAAGCAGAACAGCTACCAGCAGAATTCCGATTACTTTTTTCATTGTAATTCTCCCTTCGTACAAAAGTCGTTAACCCTAAATTAACGCAACATTAACATGTATGATAATTTATCACAATGTTATCTCGATTGCAAGTCTTACTTGTTGCGATCCTCGGCAAACAGCCGACTGAAGCGTCCGTTGAGCAATCCGTACAATCCGCCCGTATGAAGGAACAGGACATTCTTGGCTTGAAGCCGCGGCTGCTCGCTCGAGAGTTCCCGCATCAATCCGCGAAGCGCCTTTCCGGTGTAAACCGGATCGACCACGATGCCCTCCGCCTCTGCAAAATCCCGGATGAACTCGCGCTCTTCTTCGGTCGACTGCGCATAACCCAGCCCCACCGTCTCATCGAAGATACAGATCTCATCTTCGTCGAGGCGAATCTCCCGATCGATATAGCCCGAAAACTCGTCCGCAATCGCGTGGACCTTCGCTCGGAATTGCTCCGCATTCGAAGCGACAGCGAATCCGACGATTTGTTTCCCGAGACGGTGCAGATGGTTCGCGAGCACCAATCCGGCGTAGGTACCCCCGGAACCGACCGCACAAACGACCGTGTCCCAAACGATGCCGAGCTCTTTTTCCTGCTGCAGGATCTCCTCCATGGCTCCAAAATAGCCGAATGTCCCGATGCCGTTGGATGCTCCGGTCGGGATCCAGTACGGTTTTGCGCCCTGCCGCTCCAGCTGTGACGCAAGCTCCTGCATCGTCTCGATCAAATGGTTTTGGTATTGGTCCGGCGTGATGAAATGGACCGTCGCTCCATAGAGTTCATCGAGGAAATGATTTCCTTCCGGCAGGACCGGTTCCTCGGCACGAAGCATCAGATGACAGCCGAGTCCAAGCTTTGCGGCAGCCGCCGCAGTCGCCCGGCAGTGATTGGACTGAAGTCCGCCGGTCGAGATGAGCGTATCGCATCCCCGATCGATCGCTTCCGCGATGGAATATTCGAGTTTGCGCACCTTGTTCCCCGACAGATCGGATCCCGTCTGATCGTCTCGTTTGATCCAGAGCCTGACCCCTTCCGGTAACGAATATTTCTTTAATCGTCCATGGTAAGGATCGATGCGTGTCGGTAAATTAGCCAAAGCAATCTTTCGCGGCAATTTCAAACTCTCGGGAGCGGATCCGGCGATCGCATCTCGAAGGGCGACGCAATCACCGACCGTCGTTGCCGAGAACAAGGCATCCCAAATCGCCGCTTCGCTCGCTTGCACCGCAGCGGAAAATACCGGGTCGAGTTGGGAGTCGAGCACTCGCGGCTGCATCAACAAATCGGAGCCCCCTGCAGCCGAAGCCGACTTTCCTTTCGCATATGCCGTTGTAAACGCGATCGCGATGTCGCCGCTGCCGTGACCGAATTCCGATCCGACACGCGCCATCCCTCCACCGACCCGCTTCGCGATGCGTCGGAGCTGCCGTGCATCGCAAGGAAGATCCGTCGCGACGACAAGGATGATCGAGCCTTCCTCGACTGACGGAGCGGAATCCATCTCACGAACCGAGTCGACCTCAGCACCTCCCTCGCTCAAATTCATACACGAACGGAGAGCGGGGCGGGACAAGCGGAGTTGGGCTTTGGTCCCGTGATTTGCGAGCACCAGTACGCCAAGTGTATACTCCTCGTCGCCGATGCGGAAGGTCTTGGACGCACTGCCGATGCCGCCTTTATAGCCATGGCAAACCATTCCGCGTCCGGCACCGACGCTTCCCCGCGCAAACTCCTTGGACGCATTGGCCACAGCCTCACGAAAATGCTCTTCTCCGACGGCGAGACGACGTATGTCGTTGAGACTGCTGTCGTTGCACTCGCCGACCACCGGGTTGAAGGATCGGACCTCGACTCCCTCCGCAGCGCAGGTTTCAATGGTATAGCGTACGAGAGCCGATTGCATCGCCCCGACCGACAATGTGTTGGTGAGTACGATCGGACTCTCCAGCTCGCCGAGTTCATCGATTTGCACCAATCCGGCAGTCTTCCCGAATCCGTTGATCACATAACTCGCCGCCGGCAACTTGGTTCGAAACACATTTCCTTCCGTGGGAAAAATGACGGTGACGCCGGTCTGGATCCCGTCTTGATCGATCGTCGCATGCCCGACTCGGACACCGGCGACATCCGTAATTCCGCTCGATAGTCGCATATCTACGCTTCCTCCCTGCTATTTAATGTTATAATGATTGTAACAAATTGGAATCCGTCAAACTATAGAAGGAGTATGTTTATGAAGAAATTATTCACCGAGTTTTCCGTGAACAACCTCACCGTTAAGAACCGGATCGTCATGCCGCCGATGTGTATGTATATGGCGAAGGAAGATGGACTGGTCACCGACTGGCATATCCACCATTATGCAACGCGTGCGATGGGGGAAATCGGTCTCATCATCCAAGAAGCGACCGCGATCTCTCCGGAAGGCCGCATCTCGGACAATGACCTCGGGATCTGGTCCGACGATCATGTTGCGGGGCTGAAACGCATTACGGATGCCGTCCACCAAATGGGCGGAAAAATCGGGATCCAGATCGGTCACGCCGGACGAAAGGCGAACACCGCTTCCGGCCCGATGCTCGCTCCGTCGGCGATCGCCTTCCGCGAGGATATGAAAACGCCGGAGGAGATGGATGAGGCGCAGATCCGTCGCGTGATCCAAGCCTTCGGCGATGCGGCACGTCGCGCCGTGCAAGCCGGATATGATCTGATCGAGATTCACGGAGCGCATGGATATCTCGTCAGCAGCTTCCTGTCTCCGATCTCCAACAAGCGCAGCGATCGTTGGGGATGCCCCGGCACACTCTTTATGGAAGAAGTCATCCGCGCGATGAAGGCGGAGATTCCGGCGGACTTCCCGCTCACCATCCGCATCTCGGCATCCGATTATCTGCCGGGTGGAATGGACGATGCGCGCGCGGCACTGGTCGTCGGCACGGCGAAACAACTGGGAATCTGCCTCATCAATGTCAGCAGCGGTGGAGTCGTCGAAGCGCCGATCAACGCCTTCCCGGGCTATCAGGTCCCGTTTGCTACTCGCATCAAAGCACAATGCGATATCCCGGTGATCGCCGGCGGTTTGCTCGACTCCCTCGATCTCGTGACCGACATCATTGAAAACGATCGCGCCGATCTGGTCTACCTCGGTCGCGCTCTCCTGCGCAACCCATATTGGGCGTTGGATGCGATGGCGCGCCTCAAGCAG
>JAUMWO010000095.1 GCA_030529605.1 Bacillota bacterium
CAATCCCGAGACCAAGCACGCCGCGAAGCCCGGAGAGCTCCGTCGCATCGGCGACACGATCGATCGCGAAATACATGTCGCGGAAGGATGTGCAACCGGAGCGGATGAGTTCCGCCATGCCGAGCAAGGTTCCCCAGTAGATATCCTCCGGTGTCAACTTTGCTTCCGCCGGCCAAATTTTCTCTCGAAGCCACTCCATCAGCGGCAGATCGTCTGCAAAATTGCGAAACAATCCCATCGCCATGTGCGCGTGCCCGTTAACCAGCCCCGGCATCGCGATACGGCGTCCCTCACAGTCGATTACGAGCATCTCCGAGGCCGAGATCCCCGCTTCGATGCAACATCCTTCAATCTCCGCCTCGCCTACGACGCCGACTGCGGCAATGCGGTCACCGCGAATCAGCAAGTCGCCGCGAAGCGAGCTCTGTTCTCCGACGACGGGGATCAAGATCAAGTCTTTAAGCAGAATGACTTTGGAATCGATATTGTTCATACAATCTCTCCACTTCTTTTTTTACGCGTTCGGACAATGCGACCGTCTCACGGTTCATTCCCTCCTCATACGGGATGCGTTCCCCAAACACCAGGCGAATCCGCGCCGGTCGAATCCATGGACTTCCTTTTCGCATCAGATCCGGCGAACCGACGATCGCAAACGGCTGGATCGCAATCTCATTCTTGGTCGCGAGCTTGAATGCCCCGGGTTTAAATTCGCCGATGGCGCCGTCGAGACTCCGCGTTCCTTCCGGGAAAATAATATAGGACAATCCCTGCTCGATGCGCTTGCCGGCTTCGCCGAAGCTGCGCACTTGCTGCCGCATATCCGCATGATCGATGAAAATACAACCGATCTCATGCATCCAAGCGTGCACCAGAGGGAGACGCGCATTCTCGATCTTCGACACAAACCCCGCCGGCCCCGGCAGCTGCGTGATGCAGATCGGAATATCAAAATTGCCGGAATGATTGCCGACAAACAAAGTCGTTTCATCGACCAGATGCTCCCGGCCGATCACTTCGATGCGCGCACCGGCGACCCACAGCAGAAACCGCGCCCACCACTTGGCCTTGCGATGCGCGTATGTCCATTTCGACATCCCCTTGCGCAGGCGACTGACCAAGAGCCAGGGGAGCGTGATCACGAGACTCAAAGCGAACAGCACGAACCAGATCACCGTGCGAATCCGCCCGCCCCTGCGAGGCAGCTGCATGTCTTTAATGCTCATAATTCGTGTAAATCTCTTGCACGTCGTCGTTCTCTTCAAAGAGCTCGATCATCTTATTCATATTTTTGATGTCTTCCGGATCGGTCAACTTCGTCATGACGGTCGGTAGATAACGCAACTCCGCCATCGAAAACTGATAACCCTTCTTCGACAGGGCATCGCGCACCGCCGCAAAATCCTCAACGGCAGTCAAAATTTCGTAATGCCCTTCTTCCATGCTGAAATCGGAAGCACCGGCCTCGATCGCATCCATCTCAACCGTTTCGTCGTCCATTCCTTCCGTTCGATCGATGACGAAGACTCCATTGCGGTCAAACATAAAAGTCACCGAATTTGTCGTGCCCAGATTGCCCTTTCCTTTAGAAAAATACGATCGCACATCGGCTGCCGTGCGGTTGGTATTGTCCGTGAGGCATTCGACGATCACCGCAACTCCGCCCGGACCGTAGCCCTCGTAAGTCAGCTCCGTATAATGGACGCCATCGTCTCCGCCGGCGCCCTTTTTTATCGCGCGCTCAATATTATCATTTGGCATATTGGCTGCCTTCGCTTTGGCGATTGCCCCTTGAAGTGCCGCATTGTAATCCGGATCCGCTCCGCCCTCCCGCGCAGCCACCATGATATACCGTCCGAGTTTTGTAAACTCCTTCGCCTTTTTGGCGTCCTGTTTTCCCTTTCTTTGTATGATAGTCCCGATTCGACCCACAGGAATCACGTTCTCCTTTTACTCAATTGTTTGTTCGCCTCGTTGGGCGAGCGTTTCGTTCGCGATCAGCGACCGAGCGGTGCATGCGGCGGCATGTTGCGCTTATGCTCCGTCACGCGGTGCATGCGCTCGATGACGGTCCGATCAGCTTCCGGGATCGGCAGTCCGCGCAGGTAATCGTCGATGTACTCGTATGTGGTGCCCATCTCTCCTTCGTCCGTCTGTCCTTCCCAGAGTCCTGCCGAAGGCTTGCGGCGAAGCACCTCCGTCGGCACACCGAATTGGCGCGCCCAGAGATACACTTCCCCCTTGAGCAACGCGGCGAGAGGCAGCACATCCACCCCGCCGTCTCCATACTTGGTGTAATAACCCGTCAGGATCTCAGCCGCGTTGTCCGTACCGACGACCAAGGCATTGTTCTGATTTGCGAATGCGTAGAGCGTCGCCATCCGCAGACGCGCCCGGAGATTGGCATCCGTCATCCGGCTCGGCGTTTCGCCCTGCGCCTGCTCCAAAGCTTGCAAGATGCTTCGATGCGTCTCGCTGAGGTCGATCGTGTGGGATTTGAGCCCAAAGGTCTCAACCATCCGCTTCGCGTCCTCGACATCGCTCGGTGCACTGTGACAAGGCAGGATCAGCCCGAGCGCACCTTCCGGAGCGGCTTTCGCGATCAGTCCCGCCGCCAGCGCGGAGTCGATCCCGCCGGATACGCCGAGAACCAGTCCGGTCGTACCGGACTCCTTCATTTTCTCGCGAAGCCAAGCGACGACCGTCGTCGCCTCCTTCGCGATCGTCTGCATCAGGCCGCGCATCTCCTTCATCGAACAATGATCGTATATCACATCATGTCCCGTCGCATGCGCGAGCTCCAACACGGCATCGTCATAGGTCTCGGGCTGGAACCAGATCGTGAGTTTTCCTTCCCAGGCATCGCTCTTCGGCAGACTATCCAGAAGCTTCACAGCGCGCTCCTTGTTGACGACGACATTGATCACATCCGGCTTGACCGGCACATCCGACCACGAAGGATAGCAACGATCCTCGCCGATCTTTTCGTAGAGCGGATTGACCGGATAAACTTCCAAACCCGCTTTGCGCAGGGTTTGATAGATCTTATGGCTCATCTTGTCCGGGTTGTCGCTGACTCCGACGACGGCCCAGGTTTTGCGGCCGAGCAACTTTTTGATTTTATGCTCCATTGCGTTCTCCTAACAATCGATGATATTCTCCGAGCACCTCGCCCTCCCGCGTCGATAAAAACTGCTCTCCGCAGCATTCGACCGCAACGGTGGCGTGACTCGCATCGGTAATCTGAGTTTGAAACTCTTCCAAGACAGGTGGAGGCACATAGACCTCGAGGCGCACGATGTCGGTAAAGGCGACATCGCGCAGCAAAACGTCCTCTCTGCTCCGTATCAGATTCTCGATCCGACCGTGCAGGTGGTAGGGCACATCCAAACGACAATGCATGTAATGGTCGTTGGTCACCATGCCGAGCTCATAAAGCACCTGCTTCGCAGCAGCGGTATAGGCGCGCACGAGACCTCCCGTCCCGAGTTTGATGCCGCCGAAATACCGAGTCACGACGATCGCGACATTTCGGATGTTCTCATGGCGCAACATATCGAGAATCGGCGCCCCCGCCGTTCCCGAAGGTTCTCCGTCATCGGAGAATTTGTAAGATGCTCCCGCGATGTAGACGGGAACATTGTGCGTCGCATCGTAATGCTTCTTGCGAATCCGCTCGACAAACGCGATCGCCTCGCTCTCGTCCAAGGCCGGCGCCGCATAGGCGATGAATTTGGACTTTTCGATGATGAGCAGAGACGAACCCTCCTGCAAAATGCTGCGGAAGCTTTCGCGATGCGACGGTCTCTCGCTCTTAATTCCGGACATAGCTACGATATCTGCCGTAGTCGGCAACGCGCACCTCGGCGTGGATCAAGGTTCCTTCTGCGGTGTATTCCACCGTTCCCTCGTATTCCGATTGCAAATAAGACGAGATCGCCCCCTGATCGAACGGGATCAGGAAGGTCGCCGCCACACGATCGTCGAAAAGCGCAACTTTGATGCGTTCGATCAGCTCGTCGATCCCTTCTCCCGTCTTGGTGGAGATGCAGACGGACTGATCGTCCAGGCGCGGCCGATGCTCGATCAGATCGACCTTGTTGAACGCCGTGATCATCGGGATGCTGCCGGCTCCGATGACCGAAAGCACCTCCTCGGTGACCGACATCTGAAAGCGATAGTCGAGATGCGCCGCATCGACGACTTGCACGAGCAACTCCGCACGCGTCGCCTCTTCGAGCGTCGACTGGAATGCGGAGACCAGACTGTGAGGAAGCTTGGACACAAAGCCGACCGTATCGGTAAAAATCACCTGCTTCTTGTCCTCGAAACTGACTTTGCGGTGGAAGGTATCCAGCGTCGCAAAGAGCATGTTGCGCTCAAAGACCTTCTTGTCGTCGATCCCCTCGGTCGAGCAGTCGATCATACAATTCATCAGAGAGGACTTGCCCGCATTGGTGTATCCGACCAGAGCGACGATCGGAATCTCCGACTTCTCCCGGCGGCCCCGCTGCGTCTCGCGGCTTCGGTTGGCTTCCTCGATCTGACGCTCCAGCTCTTGGATGCGGCGCTGCACGGCGCGGCGGTCCAATTCGAGTTTTTGCTCTCCGGCTCCGCGCGTACCGCCCACCATGTTGCCGCCGCGCGATCCGGTGCGCGACATCTCCGTACCGAATCCGATCAGGCGCGGCAGACGGTATTTCTGACGCGCGAGCTCGATCTGCAGCTTCGCGATCTGCGTTTCCGCGCGACCGGCAAAGATATCGAGAATCAGCGCTGTCCGGTCCATGACCGTCACGCCGATCCGTTCTTCGAGATTGCGCATTTGCGAACCCGAGAGCTCGTCATTGAACACGACGAGTTCCGCTCCCTCAGCCTCGACCAGAGCGCGGACTTCGTCCACCTTTCCGCTTCCGATGTAAGTCGCGGCTTCGACGGACTTCTTGTTTTGTGTGATAACGCCTGCGACTTGAACGCCGGCGGCTTCGACGAGCGACTTGAGCTCGTCGATCATATGGGCTTCATCAAACTCCCGGTTGTCCTGGAACACCAAAACCAACACCGCTTTGGAGAGATGATTCTCTGCAATCGTATGAAATTCTGTCATGAGCGCCTCCTTTTTATTATAACGGAAACCCTGAAATAGCGCAAAAATGCCACGCAACCGCGTGGCATTCGTGACGTAACTATTGCAAAACCAAGCCTTTACGGACTTCGGCCGCCTTCTCCGGCCCCCGCAGGAGCTCAACCACATGAATGGCAAATTCCGCCGCGGTGCCGGCGCTTTTGCCCGTCACAAGATTCCCGTCAATAACCGCCGGCGCATCGATCAATTCGGCACCGGCCGCCGCGACCTTCTCCAGCACGAAATCGATCGGGAATGCAGTCACTTTTTTGCCACGCAGCAACCCGAGCTCGCCGAGAAAAATCGGCGCTGCACAGATTGCCGCAACCTTTTCGCCGCGATATCGACGGAAGGATTCCTTGAGCGCTTCGTTATTGCAGAGCGTCTGCACTGCGGCACCTCCGGGCACGATCAACATCTCCGCGCTCGACTCGACAGCTTGATACTCCTCAAAACTCAGATCTGCGGTCACCGGCACGCCATGGGCGCCCGTCAGCACACGTCCGGAGACTCCGACGCTCTTGAGTTCGATCCCTGCGCGACGCAGAACATCGAGTACGGCGATCGCTTCCATTTCTTCAAACCCATGTTCCAGAAATAAAAATACCATGTCCACCTCCGTCCTATTGAAGTTCTGTGATTCGTCGGTGCCGAGCCGTTTGCAGGCA
>JAUMWO010000096.1 GCA_030529605.1 Bacillota bacterium
GGCTTTCACCAATTCGAGTCGAGCGGTTGTAAGAGCTGCGTCCTCGGTCAAAATCGTATAGTCATGATAGAAGCGATTGAACATCTGCGCCAAGTCGACCGCAAAACGCGCAATGTGATGCGGCTCGTACACTCGATGTGCCAAATCGATGATTTCCGGGAACTTTCGTATCTGTTTTAGCACATCGATCGATGCCGCATCGCTCAGCAATCCATAATCGACCGAATCCGCCATCCGCACGGAATCCTGCGTGAACGCCCCGTTTTTGCTGAGGATCGAGCAACAACGCGCGTGCGTGTATTGAACATAAGGTCCGGTTTCACCTTGGAAGCTCGTCACCTTGTCGATTTGGAAGCTGTAATCCTTATCGCGGGAAGTGTAGAGCTCTTGGAAAATGACCGCGCCGTAGCCGACCTGCTTGGCGACTTCGTCCTTGTCCTTCAGGGTCGGATTTTTTTCTTCGATGATGCGGAGCGTCGCTTCCCGCGCCGCCTCGAGCACATCATCCAAAAAGACGACATTGCCCGCACGGGTCGAGAGCTTGGCTCCGCCCAGATCGACCATGCCGAAGGCGACATGCACGCAATCCTCGACCCAGCCGAACCCCATCTTGCGCAGCACGGCGAAGAGTTGTTTGAAATGCAGGCTCTGCGCTTCTCCTACGACATAGATGCACTTGTGAAAATCATAGGTGGTTTTGCGATAGATCGCCGCCGCGATGTCGCGCGTCAGGTAGAGCGTCGAGCCGTCTTTCTTGGTGACGAGCGCCGGGATGAGACCGACATCTTCGAGGTCGATGATCTCGGCACCTTCGGATTTTTGAACCAGGTTCTGATCGCGGAGCTGATCGAGCACCGCTCCCATCTTGTCCGAGTAAAACGACTCCCCATTGTAGGAATCGTATTCGATGTCGAGCTTCTTGTAGACGCGGGCGAACTCTTGGAGGGACACATCGACGAAAAACTGCCAGAGTCGTTTGGCTTCCGGATCACCTTGTTCGAGCTTGGTAAACTGCTCTCGCGCCTGCTCATCCAGACTCGGATCGGATTCCGCTTCGCTGTGGAAGCGTACATACAATTTATGCAGCTCCGGGATCGGATTGGCGCGTACGGCCTGCTCTTCTCCCCATTTGCGGTATGCGACGATCAGCTTTCCAAACTGGGTGCCATAATCGCCGAGGTGATTGATTCGATACGTGCGATAGCCCATCGCACGATAGATGCGCTGCAGGGACTCCCCGATGACCGTACTGCGCATATGGCCGATGTGAAACGGCTTTGCGATATTGGTCGAAGAATACTCCACGATCACGAGGCGATCCGCACCGAGGGTCGAATTCCCAAAGCGATCCTGCTCCGTCAACACGCTGTGCAGTAGATTCTCTGCCAGATGCCGCGGTTCGAGCTCAAAATTCACGAAGCCCGAAACCGCCTCGATGCGGCGCATGAGCGGCAACCCCGCTTCCCGAATTTTTTGAGCGATCTCCTGTGCGATCACCGGCGGGGCTTTGCGCAGCGCCTTGGACAATCGGAAACAAGGGAAGGAATAGTCTCCCATCTCCGGGTTCTTGGGGTACTCGATCAGACCGTGCACCTCGTGAAGCGGCAGTGCTCCTTCGAGCACTGCCGTGACTGCTTCCGCAATATATTGTTTGTAATCGAACATGAATCCTCCCGACGAAGGTATTAGACTTTGAACTTATCGACCGACGCCTTCAACGCATCGGAGAGGTCTTTGATCTCGCGTGCGTAGACGCTCAGATTTTCGATCTCGGTCTTTTGCAGCTGCATCGCGGAGGTTGCTTCCTGCGTCGATGCGGTCGTCTGCTCACTCACCGCCGAAATGTTGGTGATCGCGTCCAAGATCTCATTCTTATTGGAATCGAGAATCGCGGAATCCTCGCCCACCTTACGGATGGCATGCTGGATGTTGTCGAAGGAAGCGTTGATTTCGTCAAATGCAGCCGATGTGCGATTGATGATCTCGAATTGCTCGCTCAGCGCTTCTTCGACCAGAGACACGGCTTCGACCGCTCCTCCCGATTTTTGTACCACTGCCTCGATGACGGATTTGATTTCCTGTGTCGCTTCTCCCGTCTGCTCCGCGAGCTTACGGATCTCTTCGGCGACGACGGCAAAGCCGCGACCGGCATCGCCGGCACGTGCCGCTTCGATCGAAGCATTGAGTGCGAGCAAATTGGTTTGCGACGCGATGGAGTCGATGATGGTCGTGATGCTGGTGATGCTCTCAATCGAGCTGTTGACGGAGGATACCGCCTCCGCGATGTCCTGCGAACGCTCCCGCGTGACCGCGGTATTGCGATCGAGCTTTTTGAGGATTTCGACGGATTCCAAGGTTTTTTGACGGCTTCGACGCGTCACTTCATCCGCAGCGACCGCGACCTTGCGGTTGTCCTCGATGGTTTCCCCGAGCGCATAGGTCTTTTTGACGATCTCCTCGATGTCCGTCGCCTGCTTGAGATTCGCGTCCGCGATCTGCTCGACGATCAATGTGACATCCGCGATGCTGTTGGCGGAAGTATCCGCGATCGAAGACATCTGCTCCGAGGCGTCGTTGACGACCTTGGAAGAATCCAGCACCTCCGTCATCGTACCGCGCACTTGACCGATCATGGTCGCGAACTGTTCCGAGAGATGACCGAGCTCATCCTTGGTGCCGAAGCCCTTCGCCTCGGTCAGGTCACCGCTCCCGACACGATGCATCGCCGTTTCAAACATGCGAATCGGACGACGGATGCTGTTGCGGATCATCCATGCCAAGAAGGTGGCTCCGGAGATCGCGATGATGATGACGAGAATCAAAGTGTTTCTCGTCGCAATATAAGCCCGTTGGACATAGCTGGTCGGAATCACGCGGAACATGTTCCAGGCTTGACCCAGATCTCCAAATTTCACCGGGGTGACGATGACGGTGTAATCGCCCTTCATCCCCTCGATCTTGGTCTCGAACACGCGCTCAACTTCCAAATCCTTGCCGGCGATCACCTTGCCGATCGCAGTGGCATCGAGGCTGCTGTCGACTTTGTAGGAACCGACATTGGACGCGACGATGTAGCCCTCCTGCGTCGCGAGAACGGTACGGAGTTCGTCGTCTCCCTCGAGGTCTTCCATGAAACGATCTTGAACGGGGTGAAGCGAAATATCCGCCGTCACGACGCCCACCGGATTGTTGCGCACCAAAATCGGTGACGCGATCGTAAACATAAGCGTCGGAACGCCGTTGACTTCATACATGTAAGGCTCGGTGACATGCGGCAGCGACGTCTTCATCGGCACGATGTACCAATCCCCTTCTCCCGGGATGTCGTATCCGGTCAACACGTCGACGGCGAAATCATCGTTGCTGTTCAATGTGACATAGGGAAGATAGCGTCCGTTTTCGTCGCTTCCGGTCTCGGTCTTGCCGCGGTTCATGCTGTCGCGATTGTCGAACTTGTTGGGCTCGAAACCGCAGCCGTGACCGACGATGTTGCGGTTGGCGCGGAGACTGCGACCGAGCATATAGATGATCTCTTCGCGGTTGATGGTCGAACGCGAGACATAGTACTCGACGGTCTGCGCGTAGTTCTCGACCTTTCGATAAATATCGGTAAATTCCTTGGAATATACGGTTGTAATCTCATTGGCTTCGTTGATGACTTTTTGTTCCGCATTTTCCAGGCTGAGGCGTTTGGTCATCAAAAACAGTACGCCGACCACAACACTCGCTACCAGAAGCAAAAACATTGCTAAGACAACGACACGCGTCGTTATCTTCATGTTCTTAAACATGATTCCCCCAAGTTACTCTTAGTTTTCGTTAGTATAGCTCTTTGATACCCCCCTGTCCACAAGAATTCACAACACTTTTGAAATATCTGAGGAATTCGAATGCCTTCCATCCCATTTGCCGCCAAAAGCGGGCGGACCGAAGGAGGATCTAGCATTGAAATCACAAGATCCAATTGACAACCCTGCTCAACAGGCATACAATTGAGTTAGCGCCGACTAACTCTTGTCGGCAAAAAATTTTATTATTCTACCGGAGGTTTCATTGAAAGTCAAAGATTTTGTTACAATCGGTGTGTTTGCGGTCATTTATTTTGTCCTGATGTACGCGATCGGAATGATGGGCTTGATACCGATCCTGTTTCTGGCATGGCCGCCGACGATCGCCCTGTTGCTGGGTGTCGTCGTCATGCTGGTGCTGGCGAAGGTTCCCAAGAAGGGAGCGATGTTCCTGTTCGGAATGATCGCACCGCTCGCGATGTTCGCGATGGGTTTCTCCCCGGTTCTTGTGATCAATGCGCTCATCTTCGTCGGGCTGGCGGAGCTGATGTGCTCGATGGGAAAATACAAGTCCTTCCGCATGAATGCTCTCGGCAATGCGTTTTTCTCTTGCTGGGCGTGCGGGTCCCTGATGCAGATGATCTTTGTCAAGGAGCAATACCTCGCGATGACGATCAAAATGATGGGAGCCGAATACGCCGCAGCGCTCGAACATCTCATCACTTGGCCCAATATGATCATCGTGTACATCGCGACCTTTATCTTTGGTATCGCGGGAGGCTTCCTCGGCAAAGCGATGCTCAAAAAGCATTTTGAGAGGGCCGGTATTGTTTAATGTCCGATTTCAATCCCAACCCGGGGACAAAATTTGTGGTGTTGATCGTACTAAGCCTCGCGCTGATGTACGACCGACCGGAATGGGCCAATCTGGCGGTGATCTTTGCTATCTGCGTTTTCTTTGTACTGAATGGAAAAGCTTACTCCGGGATCAAAGGATTTTTGATCTATGGGATATTCGTTAGCTTGTTTCAAGGGGATTTGGTGGGGGATGCACTTCACCACATCCCTGCTTTTTTTAAGGTCTTCTTCTCGGTGTTCATGATGTTCCAAAAATTCTTTCCGAGCCTATTTGCCGGTGCCTTCTTGATCGCCACGAGCGATGTGAGCAGCATTTTGGCCGTGATGAACAAGTTGAGATTTCCCAATGCAATCAGCATCCCCTTCGCCGTGATGTTTCGTTTTTTCCCGACCTACCGCGAGGAGCGCAAGAACATCAAACTCGCGATGAAAATGCGCGGAATCACTTGGCGTCATCCGCTCAAATATCTGGAATATGTCATGGTGCCGCTGCTGATCTCCTCGTCCAATATCGCCGACGACATTTCTAAATCCGCCGAAACCAAATGCATCGCGGATCCGGGACCCAAGACAAAATATACCGTCGTGCGCATGGGGACTGCAGATTATCTGTACCTGTTGTCTGTGCTGCTGCCCTTTTTCGTCGGGATCCTCTCGATCGGCGGCGTACACGGAGGGATGCGATGACCGATCACTTGATGCAGCCGACATCCCCTCTCTCCCGGCCTACCGGCCTTCCGCATGGTGAACATGGCGCGGCGCCTTCGGTTCGAGTGCATGAGGTTTCCTTCACCTCCACCGACGATCATCACATTCTCGATTCCATCGCCTTTCAAATCGAACGCGGCGAATGCGTCCTGATCTGTGGGAGAAGCGGAAGCGGCAAGACGACGATCACAAAACTGATCAACGCGCTGATACCGCACTACATGGAGGGCAATCTCCAAGGTACGGTCGAAGTCTGCGGCGTGCCAACAATCGGACGGGAGATCTTCGAAGTCTCTCGCTTCGTCAGTTCCGTCTTTCAAAATCCGAAGTCACAATTTTTCAACATCACGACGACCGCCGAGATCGTATTTTATATGGAAAATCGCGGA
>JAUMWO010000097.1 GCA_030529605.1 Bacillota bacterium
CTTTTCCATCGCATCCTGAATGTCCTTTGGAGGAAGGATGTTTTTGAGCTCGACACGGTTGACCTTGATGCCCCATGGATCGGTCGCTTCGTCGAGGATCGATCGCATTTGGGTGTTGATGATATCACGCGAGGAAAGGGTTTCGTCGAGTTCCAGCTGACCGATGATGTTACGCAATGTCGTAGCAGTCAGGTTCTCGATCGCGACGATCGGCATCGCAACCCCGTAAGTGAACAATTTCGGATCGGTGATCTGATAATAGACGACCGTATCGATCTTCATGGTGACATTGTCCTTGGTGATCACCGGTTGTGGCGGGAAATCCGCAACCATTTCTTTGAGCGACACGCGTTTGGCAACTTTGTCGATCATTGGGATTTTAAAATGCAGTCCGGTCTCCCAAGTAGCAAAATATGCTCCGAGACGCTCGATGACATAACTATTCGCTTGTGGAACCACGCGAATGTTTGTTACGATCAAAATAAAGATGACGACAATTACTCCAAGTAGAATGAATGGCATATACCCTCCTTCGTAATATGATACTCGCAGTCCGATGATATTTCCAGCTTTTCCGACAGGTTTTGACGGAAAATCAATCCGTGAATCCGATGCGGCGGACGATCGCTTTGACGCCCTCGATGGCGACGACTTCCACTTCCTCGTGAAGACCGATCACATCGTTTTCCCCTGCCGCCTTCGCCGTCCAAATCTGGCCGCCGATTTTTACCTGACCGAATTCATTCGGAAACACCGGCTTGATGACGACGCCCTTCGCACCGATCACCGCATCCACATTGGTACGACTCTTGCCGACTTTCAGGTATTTCTTGATGATCGGGCGTGTCAGGTACAAGGTGAGCGATGAGACGACGATGAAGACGACGCTTTGAACGATGATGTCGAGTCCGAAGAATGCACAGATCAAAGCAGCAAAGGCGCCAAACGCAAACCAGAGCGATACGACATTGACCGTCGCGACCTCAGCTAAGATGAACAGAACCATCAGCGAGAGCCAAAAGATCTGATAAATATCCCACATATGCGCCTCCTTTCTTTGTTATGTCTGCATGATAGCGGACAAATCTTAAGAAAAAATGAAGCGCGGATTTAGAGACTAAGAAACGGCTATCGAGCCGTTGGCGACCGTGTAAATCCGGTCAAATTGCGCCTTGGTCTCTTCGAAGACGACATGGCTCACATGGATCACCGTCACGCCTTCGAGTGACAGGAGCGTCGACTCGATCCGACGCGCGACCTCCGCATCCAGCGAAGCAAATGCCTCATCGAGCAAGATCAGATCCGAATTGGTGAGCAGCGCTCGGGCGATCGCGAGACGCGAACGTTCCCCGCCGGAAATGTTTTTGCCGCCGTCCAGCACTTTGTATTCCAAGCCCTCGGGATTGGATTCGACAAAGGAGCGCAGACCCGCCAGATCGATCGCCCGCTCGATCTCGCCATCGCTGTACTCCTGATACAGAGTCAGATTGTTGCGCACCGTATCCTCGAAGACAAAGACCTGCTGTTCGATGTAGGAGAACAGTCGGAAATAGCTCAAGCGGTCGATCCCGCGCAAATCCCGGTCATCGAGCATGACAGCGCCCTGCTGCGGATCGATGTAGCGACGCAGCAGACGAAGCAGGGTCGATTTCCCGCCGCCGGAAGGTCCGACGACCAGATATTTTCCGCCTTTGTCGAAGCGTACATTCGCCGAGACGAAGATCGGCTTGGCGGCATCGTAGGCAAAGTCGACGGATTGGAGACTCAGCGCTCGGTCAAATCGGGCAGCGGTTTGCGCTGCTTCCTCCACGGCATCATGGCGCAGCAGCTCCTCGATATGCGCGAACGCCGCCTTGGCTTTTTTGCGCTGAGCAAACACCTCGGCAAGCGCTTGCATCGGCCACATGACCCGGCCGAATGCCATCAGCAGAAGGATCAGTCCGCCGATGCTCAGCATCCCTTGGATCACGAACCATCCCGCCGCAGCTGAGATCAACAGCATCGAGACCTGCATTCCCCCGGCTTGGACGGACGAAGTCAGAGTGATGGTGCGGTCGATGCGGTAGTTTTGCTCCTGCACGTCGCGCGCTCGCGCTGAAAAATCCGCGCGGACCTTGGACTCGATGCCGGCTCCTTTGATGATGTGGAATGCAGAGAGGACCTCTTTGATATAATTGGTGTATTTTTCAAACAATTCGCTCTTTCGCTTTTGTTCGCGCTCGATGCGTCCGCCGAACAGGGAGGTAAAAAACATTTGTATGAGAGCGCCACCGATTGCGACGAGAAGCATCCAAGGATTGACCAGGATCACGATGGTCAGCCCGACCAGAAGTTGGAACCCGAACTCGGTCATCTGCTTGCGAGCGAGCAATTCATTCTGCTCGATCGTATTGAGATCATTGGTATAGGCGCTGATGTAACTATGGGAATTCTCACTCTGCAGCGCATGGATGTCCTTGGCGAACATTTGGCGCGTAAACCATTCTTTCAGGTGAAAGTTGGTCCGTTCGAGATAGCGATAAAAGACAAAGTCGGAGATAAAATAGGAGGCTTGTGCTCCGACCGCGAGGACCGCAAAGAGCAGAAACGGCGTCGTAAAGCCTTCTCCCAGTCCCGCTCGATCGATTCCCTCTTTCATCAAGAGCTGCGACCAAAACTCAGCGGCGGATTGGAGCATGGAGAGTGCGAGGAACAGGAGAAACATTCCCATCGTCTTGCGAAGAATTCGTTTCATTGCAGTACCTCCCTGCGACGGATGCTCGTCTCTCGATTTTCGATGGTCAACACCCCGTCGTAACGATCCGAGACCCCCGGGTAATTCCGATGAGAGATGCTGACCAGAGTCGTATCCAGCGAAAGAAGGGTTTCCTCGATCCACGCTCCGGTCGCTTCATCAAGACTTGCGGTCGCCTCGTCGACGAGCAACAGCTCCGCGTCCCTGATCAGAGCGCGCGCGATCGCGATCCGTTGCCGCTGCCCTCCGGAGAGGTTCTTGCCATCCTCGCTGAGCGGATGATCCAAGCCTTGCTCCAGCGAAGCGACGAGCTCGGAAAGCCCCGCCTGATCGATCGCTTCGCGAATTTTCTCCTCGGGGTATTGATGATAGAGCGTGACATTGTTGCGCAAGCTGTCTTCGAAGAGATAGACATTCTGATCGATGACGGCGACCCGGTCGTAGAAGCTTCGCAGCTCGATTTCACGCGCGTCCTTCCCGTCGATGCGATACTCCCCGCGGTATTCGCCGACTGCACGCGACAAAATCCGAAGAAGCGAGCTCTTGCCGCTCCCGCTCGGACCGACAATGCGCCAATGTTCCCCTTTGCGAATCGTCCAATCGAGCCCTTCGAAGATCCGCTTGTCGTCGTACGCGAGCGACAGATCGCGAAGCGTCAACCCCTCATCCAGAGTGAACGGGAGATCGCCTCCCGCACCCGCCACGACCGGATCCTCGCTCCCCGATATCTTTTGAAAGAGTGCAGAGCAACCTTGCAGGATATTCAGATTGACAAACACATTCTGAACCGGCCAGACGATATTGTTGGAGAGCATAAAGATGAGCATCGCGTTCGCGAGCCGTTCAGGCGTAAACTCGCCGGAAAACTGGATCAGTATGATGCTGAGCTGCAGCCCGATCGACAGTCCGGCCATAACCGTCCCCACCGCATTGCTAAAATAATTGAGTCGGCACTTTTTGCGCTCCAACACCGCCGCATCCGACATCAAATTGTCGGTAAATCGATCTTCGAGGCGATTGAGTTTGATGATCTCGCCCCCATTGATCGTGTTGGAGGCGCGCAGCACAAAGTCTTCGTTCGCCTCCGACACCGCCATCTGCCGCGTGATGAGCCGTCGATCGAACACATACCGACTGAGTAAGGTGTAGACCAAGGTAAAGCACAGAACCACCGAACCCGAGAGCGGATGAAGCACGAGCATAATGAGGAGCGCCAGCGCCGCCTGGGCACCGTTGAAAATCGCGCGGAGCAACGCATCGAACATCTTGGACTCGATCGAATTGATGTCATTGGTGAGCCGCGACACATACACATCACGCGACTGCCGGTTAAAATCCGCCTGCGTGAGAGAGAGGATGTGGTCAAAACTGAGCTGTCGCAGTTCGATCAAACAATCCCGCATGAACTTTGTGCGGACATGTCGCGACAGAATATAGAGAAGCCGCCCGATCAAAAACAAGCCGAGACCGACACCGACAAAGAGCAGCAGTTTAGGAAAATCTCCTCCGCTCGCAGCTCCAATCAGTCCGGCAATCACAAAACTGAACGCGATCTCATCATAGATGATCAGGTGCGCCGCCAGAACATACCGGACAAATCCTTTGCGATCCCGTAGCAGGAATTGCATCAAAGGTCGAAGACTCGGCGTTTCCTTCTTTTCCGGAGCCTCTACCGAAACATTGTCGATTGCCATACCGCCTCCTGGATTCATTTCTTTAATTCTCGATTAATTATATATCTCCAAACTTAAGAATGCAACAAATTTGATTAATGGTCTTCCTTGCTTGCCACTTCGGTGTAAGAGTGTTACAATGAACCCGTTGATTCGCAACATAAGGAGGATACTATGGATTGGGGAAAACTTGGTTTCGGATATGTCGAAACGGACTTCCGTTACCACTCATACTGGAAAGACGGCAAATGGGATGACGGCGCGCTGGTAAAAGACCCGATGATCTCGATCAGCGAGGCTTCGACCGCTCTTCACTACGGACAGCAGTGCTTTGAAGGCCTCAAAGCGTATCGCACCAAAGACGGCGACATTCAACTGTTCCGTCCGGATCAAAACGCGCTGCGCATGATCCGCAGCTGCCAACGTTTGGTAATGCCTGAATTTTCGGTCGATCGATTCATCGACGCCTGCATGCAGGTCGTCAAAGCAAACGAGCGTTTTGTTCCGCCATACGGCACCGGAGCCTCTCTGTATCTCCGACCATATATGATCGGCGTCGGACACAACCTCGGCGTGCGCCCGGCTCCCGAGTATCTCTTCGGCGTCTTCTGCTCTCCGACCGGCCCTTATTTCAAAAGCGGTCTGGCACCGGTCAACTTCGCCATCTCCGACTACGACCGCGCAGCGGACAACGGAACCGGAGCCGCGAAAGTCGGCGGTAACTACGCCGCCAGCCTTCTGCCAAACATCCAGGCGAAGAGCCGCGGCTTCCAAGACTGCATCTACCTCGATCCGTTGACCCACACCAAAATTGAGGAAGTCGGCGCAGCCAACTTCTTCGGCATCACCAAAGACAATGTCTTCGTCACTCCGCTCTCCCGCTCGATTCTTCCGAGCATCACCAAATACTCGCTGATGTACATCGCGGAACATCTCCTCGGCATGAAGGTCGAAGAACGCGACTGCCTGATCAGCAATCTCGATGAATTTGCAGAAGCCGGCGCTTGCGGCACCGCAGCCGTCATCAGCCCGATCGGCGGCATCGAGATCGGCGACAAGCTCCATGTGTTCTACTCGGAGACCGAAGTCGGACCGGTATCGCGCAAGCTCTACGACACGCTCGTCGGCATCCAATACGGCGATGTCAAAGCGCCGGAAGGCTGGATTTACAAAGTGAAATAGCAGTTGCAACGCAGCATCGCACGAAAAGAACGCCCGAGATTCGTCCCGGGCGTTTTTGATTTTTTGCTTTCCTTTTTTAGTTTCCTTCGGCGCGGATTCCTGCGAGTCAGCGGCCTTCGGCATCACCGCTTCGTTCTGGATC
>JAUMWO010000098.1 GCA_030529605.1 Bacillota bacterium
TCGTGAGGGTCGGTGCTGAGAGACGGGACGGATGCTTGCTGCGCGTCTTCTCCACGCGCGGATTCAATTGCCATCGCTGCTTCATCGAACGCCTCCCGGATCATTTTGCCCTTGGAGACAAGGAAGCGCCCCATAACGCCCATTCAGATAGCCGCGCCGCACATTTTCATCACTTTGCACATTTTCCATCTCGAGCAGAGAATACAAATCGGTCGAACGGTCCGCACGCATTTCCGTAAACCAAATCTGATCCTGCCGGAAAATCCGGAGATCCAGCAAATTGATGTCATGGGTCGTAAACAGAAGCTGCGCATTCCCATTTCGAGCGTTATCCCGGTACTTTTCTTGAAACAGCATCAAAATGCGGGGTACAATCACCGGATGGAGACTGGACTCCAGTTCATCCCAAAGGAGCAACTTGCCTTCCCGGATCATTTCAAACAACGGGCAGAGGATTTCAATCAGCTTCCGGACGCCACGCGACTCTTCCGAGAACTCGATGTCAAAATCGGCGTAGTTCAAACGAATCCGATAGTCCTCCGTCTCATTCTCCCGCATCCCCGGCGAAGCAAGAAAACCTCGAGTCAACTCCGAAAGTCCGACCTGTGTTTCGACCGACTGCCGAGAATAGGATTCCGTCCGGAGCGCCCGGATGCCGGATCCGATTCGAGAGAGAAACTCGAGCGCAAATGCCTTTGCCGCAGGATCCCGGTGGAGCATGCGCGCGGATTGCAGCAGCCACTCCGGGTCATTGCCGTTGTAATGCACAATTTGGTGTTTCAAGTATAAGAAGACGCGCTCGATCTCCGCGTCGGGGGTGAAGTTGGCCGCGCAGGATAAGAAGAGTCGGTTTTGCTTGATCACATTTCTCGCCGTTGCCAGTGAGGCTTCGTAATCGGTCCCGATCACAATCCGATCGATGTCTCTACCGCGCTCAAAGATCCGCGTCGGTTCGCCACCCGGTACCGCTTCACCCGCGGCATGCTCATCCGCAGCACCCTGCATCGGTGTATCCCAGCGATAGAGCACTTCGCTCACGATACGATCGCTCTGATAGGACAAGCCGTAAGCGTAGCGCGTTCCACCGACGATGAACTGGATATCAAACGCCGTCGCTTCGTCCGGCTTACTGAGTTTATGAGGGAAGAACGGGAGAAGATCCCCGGGCTGAAATTGAACGGACTGCGTCACGAGATGCTTCATCAGTGAGATCGCCTGAATCAAGGTCGTCTTGCCGGAGCCGTTTGCGCCATAAATCGCAGCGGCAGGAAGCACACGAAGCCCGGCGACTCGATACACCCTATCGTCTCCGGCGGCATCGGAGGACGCCAAAAAAGAAAACATGACTTCGCTTCGAATCGACCGAAAATTGGTACACGAAAATTGGAGCAACATACGACCTCCTTGCCGGGATTATATCACGAAGCCGATCAGCGAACCATTAAAGATTACCGCGAGACTGCCGATACTCAAGGTGCAAGGATTCAATCCACATCAAGGAGGAACGATGATACAAAAACCTGTACACAACCCTTCGATTCCTACATCTGCGCAGCGTGTTCAAAATACGAAAACAAGCGAAAACACAGCCTCAGCCGCTCAGTCAAACCGGCGCAAAGCAGAACCTCCCGGTGTCGAATTTCGACCGATGGCGGCGCCTACCTCTTCCAACTATCGCGTCGATACGGACGCCATTCGCGCTCTGAAGGCCGGATTTGCGCGGCAGACGGAATCCTTCCGCGAGATGGTGCGCAAGATGATCGAGACGCAAGGAGTGCATGCGGGCGATGATCTCAAAGCGCTGACCCGCGCTGTCGTCACACCGGAAGTACAGGCCGAAGCGCAGGCCGCGACTTCGGAGCAGGGATATTGGGGCGTCGAGCAGACATCGACTCGCATCCTCGATTTTGCAAAAGCTCTCTCCGGCGGCGATCCGGCAAAGATCGAGACGCTCAAAAATGCGTTTCAGCGCGGTTTTGACGCCGCAAAGCGTCTGTTCGGAGGGCAACTTCCCGAGATCTCACAAAAGACCTACGATGCGGTCATGAAAGGATTTGCCGAGTGGGAAAACTCGGGAGCTTCGGTCACGGAAACCGCCTCGAAATCCAAGTGACCGTCGACCGATTCCGGATGACAAAGTCGGTGTAGAAACAAGCTACACCGACTTTCGTTTGCTCCAACTCCGAGCGTTCTCAGATGCTTTACGGAGGATTCCGGCAAATCTATGCGTTCACTTCAAGAAATCGGAGGAATGCCTCCACTTGCTTTTCCAGAAATTCGCGACTCGTCGTCAGAGCAAGTTTCCCCTCCTCGTCAAGCTGCGTCGCAACATTTGCGATCGCAAGCTTCGGAGAGTTCATGATCTTGAGATTGAGCATACTGAGCAGGGAAGTCAAATGACTCTGACTGAGCAGAGTGCCCGACATCCCGCGCGAAACACCGCTCATCGCGGCACATTTTCCGACGAGCAACGCCGGTTTGTCCGGACGCGGGCGCGACAGCCAATCCAACAGATTTTTCAGCGCACCGGAATAAGAAGCATTGTATTCGGGGCTGAAAAACCAGAGACCATCCGCGGACTCCACGATTTCGCGCGCAAGCGCCACGCTTTCCGGCGCCGGATGCTCGATGTCCTGATTGAACATCGGAACATCGTAGTAGTCCAAAATGTGAAACTCGGCACGCTCTCCGATCATCTGTTCAACCAACCTCGCCAATTGCAAATTGAATGAGTCGCGTCGCAGCGAACCCACCACCGCGACGATTCGTTTTTTATGAGCCATATCTTCTCCTTCGGATTCATTTTCCTGGAAACAAGATCAGTATACTCCGCTTCCCCATCCATCGTCAAAGGATATCGGCGGGAACGATTTTCGCCCGAATCATGTATAATAGAGCTAAGACCAAACTTAGGGGGAAAACATGAGGTTCGTCTATCGTTTTGATGAGGGAAACAAAGACATGAAGCAGCTCCTTGGTGGTAAAGGGGCGAACCTGGCCGAAATGCGCTCGATGAAATTGCCGGTACCCGACGGTTTCACGGTGACCACGGAGGCCTGTCTCAAGTATTACGAAGATGGTCAAACCATCGACCCGAAGGTCGTCGATCAGATCTTCGAACATGTCGCACAGCTCGAGGCTTCTACGGGAAAGCAGTTCGATTCCGACACGATGCCGCTCTTCGTATCGGTCCGATCCGGAGCCGCCATCTCCATGCCGGGTATGATGGATACCATCCTCAATCTCGGGATGAACGACAGGACGGCGGCCGCCCTCGCAAAACTCAGCGGCAACGAACAATTCGCATACATCTGTTACGCAAGATTTATCCAAATGTATTCCGACATCGTGTTGGAACTTCCGAAATATCATTTTGACGCAATCGCCGATGTCACGGCACTTCAATCCAAATCCGTTCCCGAGATTCAGCAAGTCATCAAACAATTCAAACAAGTCGTCGCGACACGCTCCGAGCACAGATTCCCGGAAAATCCGAAAGAGCAGTTGATCGCAGCGGTCGAAGCCGTATTCCGTTCGTGGAACAACCCGCGCGCGAAAACCTATCGTGCTTACGCGGGCATCTCCGATCGACTCGGCACGGCGGTCAATGTCCAGTCGATGGTCTTTGGAAACCTCGGTGACGACTCCGGTACCGGCGTCGTATTCAGCCGCAATCCGTCGACCGGAGAAAAGAAACTCTTCGGCGAGTTCCTCGTCAACGCCCAGGGAGAAGACGTCGTCGCCGGACTGCGTACACCGCAAAAAATTGACACCCTCGAATCCATTTTGCCGGATGCCTATCATTCCCTCGTCGCCCTGATCGATCAACTCGAACGACATTATAAAGACATGCAGGACATCGAATTCACCGTCGAACGCGGCAAACTCTATCTCCTGCAAACCCGTAACGGCAAACGCACCGCCGAAGCGGCGCTCCGCATCGCTTCCGAAATGATCGGCGAGCAGATGATCGCGATCGAGGAAGGCTTGATGCGCCTCGAACCGAATTCACTCAATCAGCTGCTCCATCCGCAATTCGATCCGGAAGCGCTGGCCGCGGCACCGAAACTGACCAAAGGTCTGCCGGCTTCTCCGGGAGCGGCGACCGGACGGGTCTTCTTCGATCCCAACAACCCGTTGTCCGACGGCATACTCATGCGCAACGAAACCTCGCCGGAGGACATCGAAGCGATGCTCGTCGCGCGCGGCATCGTCACCGCAAAAGGCGGTATGACCTCGCATGCTGCGGTCGTCGCGCGCGGCATGGGCAAAAGCTGTGTCGCCGGAGCCGGAGAGATCATCATCCACGAACACAAGAAAACCTTCTCCGTCGGAGGCAAGGAATACCAAGAGGGAGAATGGATCTCCATCGACGGCAGCACCGGTCAAGTCTATCTCGGCAAAATCGAGACCCGCGAAGCCGTCCTCTCCGACGCCTTTGTCGACATGCTCGGCCATGCCGACCGGGTGCGCCGGCTCGGTGTCCGCGCCAATGCCGATACGCCGAAAGATGCCGCAACCGCAGTTAAACTCGGCGCGGAAGGCATCGGACTCTGCCGCACGGAGCATATGTTCTTTGACGAAAAACGAATTTTGAATGTACGCCGCATGATACTGGCGGAAAACACACAGGAGCGCCAAGAAGCGCTCGATCTGCTGCTTCCGTACCAAAAGGAGGACTTTGTCGGCATCCTCCGCGCGATGGGAGAGCGTCCGATCACGATCCGCCTGCTCGACCCGCCGCTCCACGAATTCCTGCCGAACAAACCGGAGGAGATCAAAGCGCTCGCGCAGCATCTCGGACGCACCGAAGCCGAGATTCAGCACAAAATTCAAGCGCTGCATGAGGTCAACCCGATGCTCGGCCACCGCGGTTGTCGTCTCTCCGTCACCTATCCGGAAATCTACCGCATGCAGGTGGTCGCGATCACCGAAGCGGTTCGCACACTGAACGCCGAAGGACAAAAGACCCATGTCGAGATCATGATTCCGCTGATCGGCACGAAGGAGGAGCTGGAGATGCTCCGCAAATTGGTCAGCGACATCGTCGGCGATCTCGGTCTTCCGATCGGCACGATGATCGAGGTACCGCGCGCTGCACTCACGGCGGATCAAGTCGCCGAACACGCGGACTTCTTCTCCTTCGGCACCAACGACCTGACCCAGATGACGCTCGGGATCTCGCGTGACGACGGTCCGAAATTCATCGGGGCATACAAAGAAAAAGGAATCTTCGAGGTCGACCCGTTCGAGCGTCTCGATGAAGTCGGCGTCGGACAACTCGTCCGCATGGCGTGCGAGAAAGGACGCGCGACCAATCCGAACATCCATCTCGGCGTCTGCGGCGAGCATGGCGGAGACCCGAGCTCAATCGACTTCTTCCACCGCACCGGACTCGACTATGTATCCTGCTCGCCTTACCGCGTACCGATTGCACGTCTCGCGGCAGCACAGGCGGCCATCCGCAACCGATGAACCCTTTGCTCCGAAGCAGAACCCAATCAGGCGTCGCAAGTGCGGTCGACCGCACGGAACGCAAGAGCGCGCAAGGAGGCCAAGTCGAACGCGTCCTCGTAGCCGAAATCGGCAGTACCACGACCGTGGTCAATGCGTTCTCGCTCGGCAACCGACCTCGGTTTCTCGGCCAAGGTCAGGCGGCGACCAGCGTAGCGGACGGTGATGTCCGCATCGGGCTGCGCGCGGCG
>JAUMWO010000099.1 GCA_030529605.1 Bacillota bacterium
AAAACGGGGGCGATGAACTGCTTCGCAGGGTCCAAAAGGGCGAATCGGTCTCTCTGGAGTACGATTCCACACATCTGGGATCTCGCGCGCTCAAAGCAATCGTACCCTTCGAGTTGTTTGAAGGCGGACCGGTCTGGATGCTTTCCGGGGCGGTTCCGCTCTCGGAGATCCATGCCGCGACCAATGATATGCGCAACACCTTGATTTTGACTTCCGTGATCGCAGCCCTATTGTTCTCCGTGATCGTGTATTTCCTGATTTCCGGCGTCGCAAAGCATTTCAAAGATGCCGCTATGGTTTCACAGATGATTGCGAGCGGCGATCTGACGCCGCAGGTTCCGGACGGCGTACTCAAACGCCAAGACGAAATCGGTCAGTTGGGGCATTCCTTCCAATCGATGCTCGGCTCCTTCCGTCATTTCGCGCAGACGATCCAAAATTCGGGTGAGAAGATGTCGATGACATCCCGCTCGCTTGCGACCGGCGCCAATCAGACGACCAAGGCATCCGATGAGATCGCCAAGACGGTCGAAGAGGTCGCACAGAGCGCTTCGCACCAAGCGGAAGAGATCATGGAAGGGACCACCGCCCTCGAACAGCTCGGCAAGTCGATCCAAGAGAACACGGAAAACTTCACTCAGCTTTCGGAGGAGTCCGATGTCGTCGGTCAGGCGCTCAATTCGAGCCAAGATTCGATCCAAGGTCTCAGCAAGCTGGCGCGCAATACCGAAAACAACATCAAACGCATCTCGGAGAGCATTCACACGACATCCAAGTCAGCAAAGCGCATCGAGGAAGTCAGCAGCTTGATCGCAAGCATTTCCGAGCAGACCAATTTGCTCGCGCTCAATGCTTCGATCGAGGCGGCGCGTGCCGGAGAACATGGCAAGGGATTCGCCGTCGTCGCGGAGGAGATTCGTAAACTCGCTGAAGAGTCGCGTCGCTCGACGGAGGTCATCGACGAAGCGATCGCGACCTTGCACAAAGAAACGGATCAGCTGGTCGGTATTTCCGAGGACCTCAACTCCGCTTCGGTGCAACAATTCTCCGGCATGGAGAATGTGATCCAGCAGGTGAGACACATCCACGATGCGATCGCGTCGATGAACAAGCGGATCGATTCGATGAAATCGCTCAACACCGCGATGCAGGAAGGTCGTGACCGCACGATGCGCGTCATGAGCAATCTCTCGGCGATCGCGGAAGAAAATGCGGCGGCGACCGAAATGACGGCTGCTTCCACACAAGAACAAAATGCGGCGATGATCGAGCTCAAAGAGCTCAGCGAGACCATCCGCGAGCATGCCATCATCCTCGAGGACACGGCATCGCAGTTCCGCCTGTGGTGCCTCCGCATCCGATCCAACAAAAAAAGCTGTCGAGCGATTCGGCAGCTTTTTTGATGGTCGCTTGGATTTTCGATTTGAATTCGGGCTCCGCTTACTTTTCGTTCTCGGATTCGTCCAAGAATTTCATATCGAGTTTGAGGATCTCCGGTTCCTTGTCCGTGTATGCGCGAGTTGAGCGGCGCATGATCGCCTTCATCTCGTCCAGCAGGCGATCGACACCCCGGTCGAGCAATTGGATGTCCTCTTTGGAGAGGTTGTAGTAGAGGTACAGATCCTCGAACACCCGCACCAACTGGGTGAGGTGATTGTCGATGGTGATGAAGCTTTTGAAGTTGGAGGAGCGCATCGCATTTTGAAACTGCTTGATGTCTTCGCGGATGACGTCGACGATCTGCTCTTCGAACTCGAAGTCGCCGATGCTCAAAACATAGGGTTTGACGCGCTCGAGAAAATAGGTGTTGTCCTCATTGATATGGTAGGCATAGGAGATCTTGAAATCGCCGAGTTTGAACTTGACCAGTACCTGCACTCCTTGGATTTCGTAGACCTTCGCGCCCATTTTTTTAAACTCGTCGACCACGATCTTGTGGCGCACGATTCTCGATGACATGATTGACATAAGTGCCTCCTGCGCCTATTATAACATAGGATTAACATGAGAATTCTACTATTCACGCTGAACTCGCGCTTTTCCCACAGCAATCTTGCACTCAGGTATATCCGATCGTTTTGGATGAAAGAAGCATCGCGCTATCCCGGAGTCTTTGTTGAGATGCTCGAGTACAGCATCAATTCTGATCTCGACTATGTGCTGTCGCGTTTGCAGGGACGGTACGATGTCATCTTCGCTTCCACCTACATTTGGAATGTCGAATCCTACCGTATTTTGTTTCACAATCTCCGTCCGGTCGATTCCGCGCGCATCGTGCTCGGCGGCCCCGAGGTGACGTATCTCGATCGCATGCCCGACTATGCGGACGCCGTGATCCGGGGAGAGGGCGAAGAAGCGTTTGTGCGCTTCATCGATCGCGCGGTCTCCGAGGGGATCGATGCGGCACTCGCGGAGACGGTGGCGCTCTTTGATCGGCGCGTGATCCACAAGCTCAAGAACATCGATGTGGTGCCTTTTCCATACGACGAAGCGCCCCCGGCGGACGCGCCGCACGCAGATGTGTCCGCAACCGCTGCGGCATCCACGGATCACAAGACCGTGTACTACGAAGCTTCGCGCGGATGTCCGTATCGCTGCAGTTACTGCCTTTCGTCGATCGACTCCGGCGTCCGCCATCTACCGCTCGAACGCGTGCTTCGCGAGATCGATTTTTTTATCGAGCATGCCTACCGGACGGTCAAATTGGTCGATCGAACGATGAATGCGAGCTCGGATCGATTTCTCGCCATCGTCTCCCATATCTTGGAGCGCGACCGCGGCGGCACCGCCTTCCATTTTGAGATCAACGCGGAGCGGATCCGCGAAGAAGACATTGCGCTTTTCGCGCGGGCGCGAAGGGGGCTGTTTAAGCTCGAGGCGGGGATCCAGTCCACCCACGAGGCGACGATCCGCTCCATCGATCGCCGGATCGACACGGCGCGTGTGATCCGAAACTGCAAGGCACTTCTCGATCGCACCGAGGTCGATCTGCATGTGGATCTGATCGCCGGCTTGCCGTTCGAGACCTTCGAACGCTTCCTGCAGTCCTTTGACGAGGTCTTTGCGATCCGAGCGCAGCAGTTTCAGCTCGGGTTTCTCAAAGTCCTGAGCGGCACGCCGATGGCCGCGCGCGCCGCGGATTATGATATGGCGGTGCGCATCAACTCGCCCTATGAGGTGCTGCGGACGCGCTGGATTTCCTACGAGGAACTCCAAAAACTCAAACAGATCGAGAAGGCAATGGATCGGGTCAACTACCAAACCATGCCCCACACACTGGATTTTTTGATCGAAGTCGCCGGGAGACCGTCGGCGCTCTATTTGCAGCTCGGCTCATATTTTGACGCAGGCGGCGCATTCGAAGGCGGCTTTTCGACGGAGCAGGCATACCGGCGGATGAACGACTGGTTCGCCGGCTTGCCGGCGGATATCGGGAGCGTGGCTCGCGCTCTGCTTCGCTTCGACTACGCATTGTACGGAAGCGCCACTCGCCCGGATTGGCTCGATGCCGGCGTCGAGGACAGCCTCAAGCTCCGGAAACGTCTGCTCGCTCTCCCGGAACTCCTCGAAACACTGGTCGGAAGGCTCGGCGAGGAGAGGGCCGTCGCTCTCCGCTCTCAGGTCGGTGCGTGGCGACTCGAACGCTTTCCGCGAGAAATCGAGGATCGCATCGATCACGGCAACCCGCGCAACCGGGTTACGATCGACACCCTAAGGCTTGCGACGGCGCCTGCACTGCTTCCGCCAAGCGCAGAAGGGGAACGGCTCCATCTGATTCATCCGGCGGAACGCGCGGTGATTCGCCTGCTTCCTTAGCGGAGCGGCATTTGCTATAATGAGCGGGGAGGCCACGTGGATCGCATTCTCATTCACAGCAACACGCGTCCGTTCACGTTGGAGGTGAAGGAGCGTCTGATCTCGATGCTGGAGCGTCGGGGCAAAAAAATCGTCACGCATGAACCGGACATCGTCGTCGTCATCGGCGGGGATGGTACGGTGCTCAGCGCGATACGGAGATACCGTTATCTCAAAGTGCCGTTTGTCGGCATCGACACAGGGACTTTGGGTTTTTTGAATACCATTTTGCCGGATAAACTCGAGAAGATTTTTGATGTGCTCGACACCAAGAATTATCGGATCGGCAAATACCCTTCGATTTCGGTGCGTATGACGACGCTGTCGGGGGAGGTGTACAAGGATTATGCCTTCAACGAAGTCATCATCAAGCATCTGGAGCCCAAGCTGATGGAGGCGAAGGTGTATTTTAACAACCGCGGTTTCAATTATTTCACGGGCGACGGGTTTATCGTCTCGACGCCGCTCGGCGCAACGGGTTACGCGATCTGGGCGGGGGGAGCGGTGATGCATTCCGATCTTAATGTGTTTCAGATCACGCCGATTATGGCGAACGACAATTCGGTCAATCGGCCGATGAAATCGTCGATGATTCTGCCGCATGACACCAAGCTGGACATCTCGGTGATCAATGCGCACAAGCGCAAGGTCATCGTCGCATGCGACGGAAATCGCGTGTCCAACGAGTTTATTCAGGACATCCACATGCAACTGGAAGAAGACATGCAGGTGGATGTCATCCGTTCCGACGAATTTGATTATTTTGATCTGTTCAAACGAAAAATCATCGATAAAAATGTCCGCCGCAAAGTGATGGACGAAATGTTGCCGTAATCCTTGGAGGACCTATGACCGCATATCCCTTGACCGAATCGGGAGCTCGCTACATCGCCGAGCTCCTTCTTCAGCGTGCACAGGCACTGACCTATCTTGAGCCGCGTGATTCCTCGATTTTCGGGGCGCTGCCGATCCCGATCCTCGTCGATTCGGTGGTCGATCTGGCGAAGAGCGGGGCCGATGCGTTCGATATGCGCGGCGTCGTGATTGCGACATTGATCACGCTGGGGCTCGGGGCTCCGAAGATCGCGCGTGCGGAGAGCGTGGAGTCGGGTACCGATGCATCGGGCGATGTGCGGGATGATGCCGCGTCGGGCGAGGAGGGGCTTCCGCCGACGGCTGCGCGCGCGGCGGAACTGCGCCTCGACTATCGGAAGCGATTGGAGGCGCTGGGACTGCCACTGCAAGAGATCACGCGCAAGGCGCTCGAAAATTACGAGCGCTCGGGGCAGTTCCCGGAGGCGCTGGTCAACGCTTCGACCCTGCTGTATCTCGACGCGACGGATGCGGACGCAATTTTTGCATTTTGCCGCAATCTGTCTCGCATCGCAGAGACGGACGAGCATCCGGAGGTCGCGCTCGCAGTGACCGAGCGGGCACTTGCGTTGCTTCCGGATCACATCGATCTGCTCGACATTGCGGCCAGCCTCGCCTACAATCGTGGCGACGACGAGACCGCGACACGGCACTGGAATCACGCCTACCACTGCGCGGTCCGGGAGGGCGGGGACGACAGCGAGATGATTCATCGCCTGTATTCCAACTGGAAGAGCGCGGAGAACCGCGGCAAACTGACGCGCGCCTTCGCTCTCGGCGATCGGGGACGAATCAGCGAGGCGATGCCGCTGCTGCGGGAGCTCGAGCCGATCTTCTCCGATTACTGGCTCTTTTGTCATTACTACGGTGTGGCG
>JAUMWO010000100.1 GCA_030529605.1 Bacillota bacterium
TCGGTCGGCATAAGCTGATTCCGCAGGTCAGCCCCAACAAAACGGTCGAAGGCGCTGTCGGTGCGCTCGTGATGTGTGCGGTCGCGACGAGCGTCTACGCGTATTTTTACCTGCCGAACTGGCTGTATTATTTGCCGCTGGGAGTGATCGGCAGCATCGCATCGCAAATCGGGGATTTGATCGCTTCGCGCATCAAACGCAACTGTGACATCAAAGATTTCGGCAAGATCATGCCCGGGCATGGCGGCGTGTTGGATCGGCTGGATTCACTGATCATCGTCGTTCCTTTCGTTTTTTATTACACATATTTTGTTCAGCTGCTGAAAGGAGCGTTTTGATGCAGCCCAGTCAAGTGACGATCATCGGTGCGACCGGAAGCATCGGGAAGCTGGCGCTCGAAGTGATCGAGCAGTCCCCGGAGCTAAGGCTTCGCGCCTTTTCTTTTCATAGCAATTTGCAACTGGCGGAACGGATCATGCATCGGCATCGACCGGCTCGCGTCGTCACGACGGATCCGAACTGTTACGGCGCACTCAGGGAGATCGCGTCCTCGCTCGGAATCGAGTGTGCGGGCGATATGGACGGGGTCTGTGATCTGGCGCAGGACGCACAAACGGACATCGTGCTGACCTCGGTCGTCGGGGACATCGGCATTCGTCCCACCGTCGCGGCGATCGAGGCGAAAAAGACCATCGCACTCGCCAACAAAGAAACTTTGGTCGCTGCAGGGGACTTGATCATGCCGCTTGCGGCGAAGCGGGGAGCTGAGATCATTCCCGTGGATTCGGAGCATTCGGCGATCGATCAATGTCTGCAAGGGCGAGGAGACAATCCGGTCGAAACCATTTGGCTCACGGCTTCGGGCGGCGCCTTTCGCGATCGATCCCGAGCGGAGATTGCTGTCCTGGGCGCGTCGGAGGCACTCAAACATCCCAATTGGAATATGGGCGGCAAGATCACGATCGATTCGGCGACTTTGATGAACAAAGGGCTGGAACTGATCGAAGCGATGCATCTGTTCGATCTGCCGCCCGAACGGATCGAGATCCGCATCCATCCGCAGAGCGTCGTGCATTCGATGGTGCAATATTCGGACGGTTGTGTCATCGCGCAGCTCGGTCGGCCGGATATGCGCGAGCCGATCGCTTATGCACTTCACCGCCGAAGGAGGCGATATGATTCGGGTGTTCGGCTCGATTTTGTCGGCATGTCGCTGACTTTTGACTCGCCGGATGCGGATCGTTTTCCTGCGCTTGGGATCGCACGACGCGCCGCGGAGCTACGGGGCTCCGTTCCCGCCGTCATGAATGCGGCGAACGAAGTCGCAGTCGCAGCCTATCTGCGCGATGAGATCCGATTTTACGACATCACCGATCTCGTGCAGCGCACGATCGATGCGGTGCCGTATGAAACCCTGCATTCTTTCGAGCAGCTCGAACGCATTTTGGTCGAGGCTCGACGTATCACAGAGGAGAATCTATGCCGATTACAATCATCAGCTTTGCGCTGATTCTTGGTTTTATTATTTTCTTTCATGAACTCGGGCATTTTACGCTTGCCAAGCTCAATGGAATCTTGGTGCACGAATTTGCCATCGGATTCGGTCCGACCGTTTGGAGACATCAAGGCAAGGAAACAAAGTATGCTTTGCGTCTGTTTCCTCTCGGCGGATTTGTAATGATGGAAGGCGAGAACGAGGAATCCGAGTCGGATCGGAGTTTTTCTCGCAAGACCGCTTGGCAGCGCTTCACCGTCTTGGTCGCAGGGGCTTTGTTTAACTTCATTACGGGATTCGTGATGATTCTGCTCTTTATGATGCTCGTCGGATTTCCGACGACGACGATCGGCGAGGCGGTAGAAGGCATGCCGGCTTACGAAGCCGGTCTCCGTGCAGGCGACCGGATCCTTGCAGTTGGCGGTGTCGAGACACCGACCTGGACGGAAATCACGCAGGCGATCGCTGCGTCCGGCGATGCGGTCGATTTTCGCGTGGAACGCGACGGACAGACGATCGACTTCTCGGTTAGGACGCGTGTCGAAGAAGGGAGACGGATTGTCGGAATCCGAACCAAGGAAACTCCGGATCCGGGAAGTGCCCTTCCTCGCGCTTGGAAAGCATTCACGGCTTTTTTTGTCGATATTTTCCGGTTTTTCGGTGAATTGGGCAAACCGGGGGTCGCGCAGAATGTCGTGGGTCCGATCGGGCTGTTCCTGACAGTGGGTGAGGTTCAACGATCCGGATTGCTCAATCTGCTTTTTTTGGCGGGTTTCATCTCCGTCAACATCGGTGTGATCAATCTGCTCCCGATTCCGGCATTCGACGGCGGGCGAATCGTGCTCGTCCTGATCGAGATGATCATCCGCCGTCCGATCCCGCGTAAGTTTGAAACCGTCGTAAATTTGATCGGTGTCGCATTGATCTTTACGCTCTTTCTCTTTACGCTATTTAACGACCTCGGACGATTGAGAGGTTGATGTGAGCGACCGAATCAAGAAAAAAATCATCCGAATCGGCGATCGACACATCGGAGGGAGCATTCCCGTTCTCATTCAGTCGATGACCAACACCAAAACCGAAAACATCTCTGCGACGGTGGCACAGATTCGTGAGCTGCAAGTCGCCGGTTGTGAGATCATTCGTGTCGCCGTTCCGACGATGGAAGCGGCACGCGCTTTGCGTGCAATTCGCGAACAGATCTCGATTCCGCTTGTCGCCGATATACACTTTGATTATCGACTCGCGCTTGCGTCGATCGAAGCGGGGGTGGACAAAATCCGAATCAATCCGGGGAATATCGGCTCCAAAGACCGAGTGAAAGCAGTCGTCGATGCGGCGAAGGGCAGCGGCATCCCCATCCGCGTCGGTGTCAACTCCGGTTCCCTCGAGAAAGAAATCGAGAAGGAGTACGGAGGAGTCACTCCGCAAGCCTTGGTAGAATCCGCCATGCGTCAGGTGCGCTACCTCGAGGAGCTCGATTTTGGCAACATCGTCGTCTCGATCAAATCCTCGGATGTGCGTCTCAACACCGACGCTTACGAACTGATCCATCCGATCTGTCCCTATCCGCTGCACCTCGGTGTAACGGAGGCGGGGACTTCGTATAGTGGGCTGGTCAAATCCTCGGTCGGACTCGGCGCCTTGTTGCTTCGCGGCATCGGCGATACGATCCGCGTCTCTCTGACTGCCGATCCGGTGGAGGAGATTCGTTGCGCTCGCGAAATCTTGAGCGCGACCGGTCTGCGCCGATTCGGGATCCAGGTGATTTCCTGTCCAACCTGCGGTCGCACGGAGGTCGATCTGATCGAGCTTGCCCGCAAAGTGGAAGAGCGTGTCAAGGGCATCGACAAGCCGCTGACCATCGCCGTGATGGGCTGTGTCGTCAACGGTCCGGGCGAAGCGCGTCATGCCGATCTCGGAGTCGCGGGCGGCAAGGGGGAATATCTTCTTTTCCGCAAGGGGATCATCCTTCGCAAGCTGCCGGAATCACAAGTCTTTGATGCGTTGTTGGAGGAGATTGAACATGCGTAATCTGCGCAAAGTCGTCTATCATCCGGAGATCCGTGAACTGGTCATCCATGTCGATTCGGAAGGAGGAACGGAGAGCTTTGAAGCGCTGCGAAAGGAAGCAATGAAAGCGCTTCCGTTTTTGCGCCAAGTGGAAGTGCATGTCGATGTCGAAAACCGGGATCTCATCGCCGCGATCCGTGAACAAAGTGCCAAACAAGGCGATGCCAACGAGAGCGTCGCGCAGTTTCGTCGCCGAACGCGCAAGACCAAATTGATTCTCAAGGACGAAGTGATCTGTGGCGGGAAAATCAAGGGCGATCCGATCGAAATCGAAGACCTCAAGGTGGATCAAGTGCAGACATTTTGCGCGGAGCTGACGGATTTTTCGATCCGTGAACTCAAGGGAAAGACGAAAGCCCTTTTTTCTATGTCCTTCTCTTCGATGACCGCCGGAGTCAACGCTAAGCTGTTCTTTGAAGAATTTGAAGACGCGCAGCAATTGGAAAAGACGCTTTCCACCGGGATGATGCTCTTGGTGGAGGGGCGCTTGAAATTTGACGACTACGCGAAGGAAGAGATCGTCGAGGTCCATAAACTCAACTATGCACCGAAGCCGGAGCAACGCCAAGATCGTGCAGAACACAAGCGCATTGAACTCCATGCGCACACCAAAATGAGCGAACAAGATGCGCTGATGTCCGCAAAGCAGCTCGTCAATCGCGCCATTTCATGGGGGCATGAGGCGGTCGCGATCACCGACCATGGATCGGTTCAGGCCTTCATCGAAGCGCGGGATACGGCGAAAGGCAAGATCAAGATCCTGTACGGAATCGAAGCCAATCTGGTCAATGACATCGACCCATTCTTTGATCCGCGACTCGATGCAGTCTCGCTGATGGATTCCTTCGTCGTGTTTGACATCGAGACGACCGGATTCTCCGCGATCAACGAAGAGATCATCGAGCTCGGCTGTGTCAAGATCTCCGGCGGAAGCGTCGTCGAAGAATTCTCGACCCTGATCAAGCCTTCCTCTCCGGTCAGCGCGGAGACGACGGAGCTCACCGGGATCGACAATGCGATGCTGGCGACGGCTCCGGGCATCGAGAGCGCCTTTCCGAAATTTATGGATTTCGTCGGGGATTTGCCGCTTGTCGCGCACAATGCCGACTTTGACACCTCCTTCTTACGGGTGTTCTATCCGCGATTCGGTCGAGAATTTCACAATCCGTACATCAACACCATCGCTCTCGCACGCCAGCTCCTCGACATCAAACGGTACAACCTCAAGGCGGTTTCCAACAATCTCGGCGTCGTGCAGACCAATCGACATCGGGCACTCGCCGACGCGATGGCGACGGCTCAGGTCACGCTCAAGTTTTTCCAGATGTTGAAAGAACGCGGATGTGAGAATTTTGCAGATGCCAACCGATATTTCTACGAGAGCTGGACTCCCGGAAATATGGAGGAGTACCACGCCGTCGTATTGGTGCGCAATCAGGATTCGTTGGTCGATTTTTACACCGATATTTCCAGCTCGTACATCGAGCATTTCAATCAGAAGCCGAAGACTCGAAAGTCGGATCTGGCGAAACATCGCGCGGGGTATTTGATCAGCTCGTCCGGAGAACATGGGGAGGTGTTCCAAGCCGCTTTGATGCGCAAGTCGGATGCGGAACTTGATCGCCTCGTCTCCTTCTACGATTACATCGAACTGCTTCCGGCATCGGCGATGTCCAACTTGGTACAGAGCGGGTGGGCGAAGAATCTCGACCAGATCCGGGACATCAATCGGCGCATTCTCGACTCCGCCGATCGATGCGGAGTGACGGTCGTCGCGACTTCGGATGCGCATTTCTTGGATCCGGAGGACGAAATTCTGCGCACGATTTTGCTCGACGGCAAAAAGAACTTCGATCGCATGGAAAACCCGGCGTCGATGTATTTGCGTACTACAGAGGAAATGCTGGAGGAATTCTCCTATCTCGGCGAGGAGCGAGCGCAAGAGATCGTCGTCGAGAATACGCACCGGATCGCACAGTTGATCGGCAATGTCTCTCCGATTTTGGAAGGCACTTTCCCGACGACCATGGAGGGC
>JAUMWO010000101.1 GCA_030529605.1 Bacillota bacterium
ACCTTCATCCCTTCGACTTCGCCGTCGATGATGAGCGGAACATCGAAGGAGTAAAATTCGCGCCCGCGGTCATCCGAATTGTTCGACATCTGCTGCCCTGTGAGCGAAAGCATAGAGGACTCCGAGGTTCCCGCATCCTCGAGACGCAGAAGAATTTCTTTGAGATTGACAAGATCGATCGTCGGCTTGGTGCGTTCGTATACCTCGATTTCATGATTGAAGCCATTGAGCCGAACCCGCTCCAGGATATCGCGCGCCGTCTCCGCCGAGAACAGGTGCAGCCCCTCCTCAAAATGCGTCCTGACAGAGACCTGCTCTTCGCGCAGCGCCCGATCCGTTCGGAGCGCCCGATGTTCCGTCAGCAGCTGAATTTTTCTCACGGACGGCTTGAAGTCGATCGCTTCGACCGATTCCTTCACCTGTTGCACGATGCGAAGCGCCTCGCGAACCGCACCCCCGCGGAGCAATTCCTGTGCCTTTTCCAATTCCGAAGATGCGACCAATAGCGATTTTTCGGTCTTCATATCCGTCAGCATCGAAAAACTGCTCTTATTGATCGCTTTGGAAAGGGTGTCGATCGCATTTCTTATCCCTTCCGCATTCGGATTTTGCAAATCTTGCACAAAAGTCTTCACAAATTGCTCGAATTCCACGCGAGCGGTTTGCGTCAGTTCGGTTTGGGTTTCCACGAGATAGGTCCGATAGTCAAACGCCTGCATCGTCTGACTGAGTCGATCCGAAAGCTGTTGCAAGGTCGCCAGGACGGCTTCCGTCTCAAGCTCCGCTTCCTGTTCTGCAGCTGTTTCCAAGTCTCCTTCGACGACCGTCTCACGCGCAACCGCCCCGCCAATCGCTTCTTCCCTACCTCCAAAATCCGACAGTCGGATGCTTCGCAATGCGTCGGTCGAGGGCGAGGGCATGTTCGTCTTCACCTCGGCTCCCATAGTACGAGGCATCCGCATCGCGACGTCCGGCGTCACCGACACGACACCACGCGAGCGGTCCAAATCAAACCCGACTTGTCCCTCAGATACGATCGCCGCTCCGAGAGCGATCTCAACAAGCTCCGGATTTCCTTGCTGCAAAGCGTCCGGCGCCGGCATCGTAGACATGGGTTGCATCGCTTGCTTCGTCGGCTGGTCCTGAGGCGCAGGAGCTGTCGTGTGCCCGGTCACTCCGTTCACATTGCCTTCGGCCTCCCCGCCACTTCCCGTAGCCGCACGGATCAAACGCACCAGCGTTGGGAGATCTTCCGTAATCTCGGCTTTGGTGTGCTTTCCCGGGTGTTCGGTCAAAACTTGTGTGAGTACTTGCTTCAACGCCTGTTTGAGCGTCTGACCGCCGCGCAATTTCTCCATCACGGACTGACGAATCTCGCTCGGCAGTTCGAGCTTTCCCGCAATCCGTTCGGATTCGGCCTGACTGAGCTCCTCATCGATCATCGCTTCCACCGGTTCGACCGATCCGTGCAGTCCCGCATGAACGACCTCGAGGTTATCCTTGGTCGGCTCGATCCCTTTGAACAAAGTGATGTCCAAGGTTTCCATGCGCTTCGGGTCCTTGGCGGACAAAAACGCACCGATATCGCGCTGTTGCTCCTTGGTCGGTGTAAAGCGATGCTTGTCCAACAAAGCCTGCACCCGCTGCTTCTGACCGGACGGAATCCAATCCGATGAGATCGGACGCGCGTCCGATTGCGGCGTCTCGGTGCGTGTCGCACTCGCCTGTGGAGAAATCATATGTTGTATCAATCGATCGATTTTCATAACCATTCCTTCCATTGCCTATGAATCATATATCGGCAAAATGAAGACCGGAATAAAGTCATCGAGCAGAATCGCCCGGAGACGCTCCGCGGACAACCAAGGTCGCCGCCGTGATAATCAGGACGCTTCCGATGATCTGCATCGACCGAATCGGAGAACCGAGATAAAACGCAGCCGAAACCATCGTCACCAGCGGCAAAAAATTCAAAAAAACCGAAGATTCGCTGATTCCAAGTTTGTCCATCGCTTTCGCATAAAAATAAAACCCGAGAACCGAGGCGAACAAGCTCAGGAAGATGAGATGAACCCATTGCTCGAGCCCGACAGCCTGCCATTGATTTTGTTCAAACGGAATGAACGGAAAAAAGAAGGGCATGCTGAACAAAAATTGATAGAAGGTCAGTTCGAGCGGTTTGTATTTTCGGATGATCTTTTTGGAGGCGACCGAATAAACGACCCAGGTCAGCACGGCGACGAGCATCATCAAATAGCCGAGTGTCGCTTCACCGGCGCTTTGCTCCTCATAGGAAACGCCGACGACCAGAGCGACGCCGACGACCGACAGGATAACGGCAAGAAGATCTGTCCAACGGACACGTCGGCGGAAGATCAGAAAGTCAAACACGAGTGTGAAAACGGGCAGGGTCGAGATGATGAGCGCTGAAGTTGTCGCTCCCAAATAAAGAATCCCGAGGTTCTCCGCGTAAAAATAGGCCGTGATTCCGATGATGCCGGCGATCATAAAATACTTGTGATCCCCGCGCTCAATCCTTTTAATCGTTCCTTTCGAGCGCAGCATACCGTACATGATCAGGGCGGCGATCGCAAAACGAATCGCGGCGATGGTCATAGCCCCCATGGAGCGCAGCAAATATTCCGTACTCACGAAGGAAATCCCCCAAGTGATCACGGGAAACATCACATAAATTGCGCCTTTCAGACGATCCGACATATCAGCTCCTTCCGGCTCATCGCGATGCGATCGCATCCGCAGCGGCGCACGCCGACGCATAAGCCCATTGAATATTGTAGCCACCCGTTTTGCCGTCCACATCGAGCACCTCTCCGACCCAGTAAAGCCCCGGATGAATTCGAGACTCCATCGTCGACGATTTGACTTCCCGCAATGAGACCCCGCCTCGCGTCAACATCGGAGAGTGAAAAGACGTTACCCGAAAATCAAGAAAGCGGATGTGCTCAATGATCTGTTTTCGCTGCGCACGACCGATTTCCGCGAGCTTGGCTTCCGCACATCCAGATTCCAGCATCGCGAGCTGAATCTCTTTCAAACGGGGCGAACGGGACACTTGATTCAAAAAGTACCGCATGGTCTCCCGTCCATGCCGCTGAACTTCGCCCAAGAAGAAATCTTCGAGCTCCGCGGAACATTTCGTCATCGCGACACGAACGACATCTCCCTTCGCAAGAAAGCGACTCGCATCCAAAATGAGGGGACCGGACAGCCCGAAATGTGTAAACAACAGGTCACCCTTGAGCGGCTTGGTAACACCTGTGCTCGGTGGAAGCAGGATCTCCGTTTCGACGGCATATCCCTGGAGACGGGAAAACAAAGTCTCTACTTCGCGCTTGACGCCGGCAGGAAAATGCGTTCCGCACCACTCGGTTTCTAAAGCGGCAAGTGCCGGACGGATCGTCGTTACTTCATGTCCGAGATCTCGAATCCAGTCGTATTGTTTGGAGGAAAAGCAGCCTCCCGTCGCGACGACCACGCAATCTGCCACGAGCGCCCGCTGATCGGTGACCACGGAAAATTTCGAGCTGCCTTCAAGCGAGAGACCCGAACCGCAAGGCTCGATCCGTTCCGCCGTTTCACCGAAAGAAAACGTGACTCCGCGCTTCACGGCGCATCGATGCAGCACATCGACGACATCCTGCGCCTTCTCCGTGGCCGGATACACGCGATGTCCTTCCGATTTCGTCGGTAAGCCGAGCCGGCGCAACATCGTGCGCATCGAGTTCGGATCAAAGCGTTGCAACGCGTTGCGAACAAACCGATGCGCTCCATGATACGCAGAAAAGGCATCGTTCCATTCGATGCCTTCCCAAGTGATATTTCCTCTGCCGCCACCGCTGATCGCCAGCTTACGACCGGCATGCTTTTGTCGCTCGATCACGATCACTTCAAACGACTCGGGCAGACGATTTGCAAGGAATAACCCCGCCGCTCCGGCTCCGATGATCACGATCTTCATCGCGGCTTTTGTTCGAGATACGCCCGATACGGGACTCGAATGATAAATTTCATATACTGACCATAGATCGACTCGAACGACAAGGTCCCGGACTTTTCTCGGATCTTGTGGTTGAGCGCCTGCAGGGCGGAGGAAAGCGACTTGATCGTCGGGACAAAGGTACCGCCTACGACTCCGCCTTCGCGAACACGGAAGGTTTCGCAAACATGGGCAAATCGCGACGGTTCGACCCCGACGCCGTCGTCGGCGTATTCGACGACCAAATCCTCGCTCTCCTGACGGAGGTTGATGTGGATGGTGCCCCGCTCCGGTTTCCCGCGGCGGAAGCGTGACGCCGGATGCTCAATGCCGAACTCCAGCGAGCCGTCGAGAAGCGAAAAAACATCCATCATGATGCTCTGGATGAATTCACGGTCATAGGTCAAAAAGCCGTAAGTCAAATGAATCGGATTGATTTTTTTCCCCATCGCTTCGGCTTTTTTTTGAATGATTCGATCGAAGTCGCGCGTGATCTCTTGGATCTCCGTCATTTTGATCTTGAGCACGATCTCGTCGATCTGTTTTTGATGAACCGGATCCGGAATCGTGTCGATGATCAACTCGAGCTGTGACAGCCATTCTTTGTTGACGACGATCGAATTTCCCGCAAGGAAGCTGTCGTTCAGATAGGAGACCATGTCGTCACGGTCTTCGGCCGTCAAAGAAAACCAGTCGGTCGCCGGGAGCAGATGACGCACTTCTCCGATGCTCACATCATCCGGAAGGTTCTGCACCGCTTGCTCCATCGCGCGGATGTTGCCGATCGACTTGCTCATATTGAACAGGCGAAGGTCGTTGCGGATGCGCACCAACTCCGTGATGAACTGAAGTTTGAACTCCTGCACATCCGTCGAGTCGTTGTAAATGCGGTCGAGCACGGCGACCGTGCGCTCATTCATTTCTCGCATCAAGCGAGAGTACTCAACACGATGCTTCAGCACATTGATGACCATGTCCTGCACGTGGATGGTTTCAGCGAGTTGCGCTTCTTTGTGATTTTGCTCGGAGTAATCGGTTATGAAAAGATACAGATGCCGCGCCGACGCGTCGTAATGGTAGCGTAGGTGAAGTTCCTTGCCGTCGATGCGGAGAACCGCAGGGAAATACGAAAGAATGCGTTCGACCGCCTCCTGACTGCTTTGCTTAAACGCCGATTCGAGCAAAAGGCGAGAACCCGAGATCCCGACCACGGAATCAAAGAAAACTCGAAAGAAAAGATCCGTGCTTTTGACCAGCCGGACGGTCGTCTCCGACAGAGGATAGACGCTGTTCAGATCGCTGTCCAGTACGATGACTCCTTCGGACATTGCGCGCACCAGAACCTCATAATGATTGCAACGATCGGGATCGATCGACGGATCTTCCGGACGCATCGCGTTTTGCTTTCGTTGCTTCATCCCTCCGACACTGTACAATCCGATGATCGTCAGTACGACAAAGGGCAATGCAAAAACAGATGCGAGTATCAGCAGTTCCATACAACCTCCCGTAGGA
>JAUMWO010000102.1:0-1944 GCA_030529605.1 Bacillota bacterium
GGTCGGCTGCTCGGTTCTCGCATATGAATACTTCAACTGCGATATGCACGAAGGCTCGCATGGTCGTGCTCCGGCTGTCGCGACCGGTATCAAGCGGGTTCACCCGAACAATGTCGTGTTTACGTATCAGGGAGACGGAGACCTCGCTTCGATCGGGATGGCGGAAATCGTGCACGCAGCCGGCCGCGGAGAAAAGATTACGACGATCTTTGTCAACAACGCAATTTACGGAATGACGGGCGGTCAAATGGCTCCGACTACTTTGATCGGACAGAAGGCGACGACCGCTCCGTTGGGACGTACGGTCGAGCACTCGGGTCGTCCGCTCCGAATGGCTGAAATGCTCGCGACGATCGACGGCGCTGCATTTGTCGAGCGCGTATCGGTTCACGATCCGGCGAATATCCGCAAAGCGAAACGCGCGATCAAAGAAGCGTTCCAATGCCAAATTGACGGCAAGGGCTTCTCGATTGTCGAGATCCTTTCCACTTGTCCAACCAACTGGGGAGTCACTCCGGTTGCTGCGCTTGGCTGGCTCAAAGACAATTTGATTCCATACTACCCACTCGGTAATTTCCGTAGACCGGAAGCGGAGGTGTAAGATGTTGAACGAAAAGATTATCTGTGCCGGATTCGGCGGACAGGGCGTTATGTTGATGGGACAGCTCCTGTCTTATGCGGGAATGATCGAGAACCGTGAAGTTTCTTGGCTTCCGTCCTATGGTCCTGAAATGCGTGGCGGTACCGCCAATTGCTCGGTTATGATCTCCGAGCGTCCGATCGGTTCTCCGATCATCTCGCATGATGCGACGGCAGCGGTTGTTATGAATCTCCCGTCACTTGTAAAATTCGAAGAAGATCTGGTAAAGGGCGGCAAACTCTTGATCAATTCTTCGCTGATCGAGAAGAAAGCAACCCGCGACGATGTCGAAGCGTATTATATTCCGGTCAATGACATTGCGATCGAACTCGGCAATGACCGCGTCGCCAACATGGTGATGCTCGGTGCATTTGTCGAACTGACCAAATCGGTTTCGCGTGATAGCGTCATGCAGGCACTGAAAAAAGTATTTGGAGAAGCGAAAGCGCATCTGATGAAAATCAATGAAGATGCCATGGAGCGTGGAGCGCAAGTGATCCGCGAGCAGATGAAAAAATCATAGGAGTTCCCATGAGCAGAATGTTTGGCACGGATGGAGTCCGTGGAGTAGCAAACACGGAACTATCTCCTGAACTGGCTTATCGGCTTGGACGCGCCGCTGCGATGGTACTTCGCAGCGACGCGACACGTCGTTTGGCGTATGTCGGACGCGACACTCGTATTTCCGGAGACATGCTCGAATCGGCAGTGATTGCGGGCTTGATGACACAAGGTTTCGATGTGGTTCGGCTCGGTGTCGTACCGACTCCGGCTGTCGCGCGCCTCGCCGTGTTTGGCGGAGCGGCGCTGGGAGTCATGATTTCCGCATCGCACAATCCGTATGAATTCAACGGCATCAAGTTCTTTGACGGCGAGGGGTACAAGCTCTCGGACGAAATCGAAGACCGCATCGAAGCGACCGTGCGTCGCCTGGAACAGGGCGAAGACATCCCGAAACCGGGTGCCATCGGCCGCGTTATCGAAGACAAAAATGTGATTCTCAATTACACTCTGTATCTGCTCGACACGGTACGAGGATTGAATCTCAAGGACTTCAAAATCGCCGTCGACTGTGCCAACGGGTCTGCATTTGAGCTGGCTCCTAAGATCTTAACTTCGCTCGGTGCGGAAGTCGTCGTGATCGGAAATGTGCCGGACGGTTACAACATCAACCGAGGGATCGGCTCAACCTATTTGCGTGCGGTCTCGACATTCACGCAAGAATCCGGCGCGGATCTCGGACTGGCATTCGACGGAGACGCGGATCGCCTTCTGGCCGTGGATGAAAACGGAGAAGTCGTCGA
>JAUMWO010000102.1:1954-2775 GCA_030529605.1 Bacillota bacterium
GCTGATCATCGGCAAGTACTTGAGGAAACACGGAAAACTCAATCGCGAGACGATCGTGTCCACGGTGATGAGCAATCTCGGTTTTGAACTCGCGATCCAGCAAGAAGGGATGAAGCTTGCTCGCACGCAGGTGGGAGATCGCTATGTCCTCGAAGAAATGATCGCGAAGGGTTACTCCATCGGAGGTGAGCAGTCGGGTCACATCATCTTGACCGAGCATAGCACTACTGGAGACGGGCTGCTGACTGCACTCACGCTGCTCAAAGCGATCGTGGAAGACGGACGACCATTCTCCGAGATAGCCAAAGTGATGGAGGAGTATCCGCAGGTCCTCGTCAACGCCAAAGTTCCAAACAGCTTAAAGCACCGGATCCTTGAGAATGTCGCGATCCGAGCTCGAATCGATCATTTGGAAAAGAAATATGCCGGAGAGGGGCGAATTCTGATTCGTCCGTCCGGCACCGAGCCACTGGTTCGTGTGATGATCGAAGGCAGCGACCGAGAAATGATCAAAAAAGACGCGAAAGAGCTTGCGGATTGGATCGAATCCACGATACAACCTGATTAGCGATCTCCGCGTAGGAGGAACCACCGAAACTTGCCAGATAAGTCGGATCACCGATCGATCGACGATATTGCGGATCGTAATGGTGATCGAGCAACAATCCCGCGAGTTCTCGGTGGTTTTTTTGTTTAAAGGCAGCTTGCATCGCGTGATAAGCCGCCGGATTCACATAGGCTTTGATACGCTCGAGGGCACCGGCGACTTCTTGCGAAAACACCTCCGGATCGACTTCGGTGTAGTCGGAAAGAAGATGCTC
>JAUMWO010000102.1:2785-5506 GCA_030529605.1 Bacillota bacterium
AACCCGCTGCTCTCTCGAGCGTTCGATGTAGATCTGCTGCGCTTCGTCGTGATAGGCGGCGTAAAGCGGTGCCGGGATCGTTAGTTTCCCGATCCGGCGGCTCTCCATCTCAATAAAGCAATAGGGCGGAAGATCGCGCGATCGACTGCGCCCTTCGGCTTCGGCGAGCTGCGATACCAGATCGTTCTCAAATTGCTGCACGCATTGGATTTTATTCGTTCCGATGGCACCGAGCGTCGATCCCTTATGGTTTGCGGCACCTTCGAGATCGAGCGTCGGTTCGCCGCGGCGTTGGAGTTCGTGCAGTATATAGGTCTTTCCCGATCCGGTCAACCCGTTGATGCCGATGAAACGTGGAAACGGTCCTTTAAGTCGGTTGAGCACAAATTGACGGTAGGCTTTGTAGCCGCCTTCGAGCTGGAGTACCGGTATGCCGATGCTGTTGAGGAGAGAGACCACCGATTTGGAGCGGTAGCCGCCTCGTGCACAATAGACGATCACGCGTCCGGCGGAATGACTGGAGGAATCCGGATTGAGACTCTTGTTTTCGGCTGTCGGATGGCCACCGATGGAACGGTGAATTGCTGAAATGGTGCGCACAAATTGTTCGATTTTTGAGCCGCCGTACATTGCGCCGCGCATTTTTGCTTCTTCGACGCTCGCGTTTTTATAGAGCCAGCCGACTTCGTGTCGCTCCAGATCATTCAGGATCGGAAGATTGATGGCATTCGAAATATGTCCGCTCGCGTACTCTTTTTCGCTGCGGACATCGACATAGTAATCCGCAGAGATTGTCTCCGGGATAAAGACGGTTTGATGTTCTTGTGAGACGAAATTGTTATCGGTCATCGTGATCCTTTGATTTGATGCACTCCATGGGAGGATGCTGATAGAGCGCGCTGCGAGTGGGTGCTATAAGTGTCGCCCGGCGCCTTCGTTACGAACAGTAGTATAGTAGCAAAGTATTTAAAAATCAAGGTCGCTCACTCGAATTGCGGGTGACCGGGAGTCCGCCGGGAGTCCTCGGTTGAAATGCGAGGGTAACTGGGGTAAAATTTTAACAATAAATGCGTTGAGGATGGTATGAATTATATCGGTTCCAAGCTGTCCCTACTTCCGTTTATCGAGGAAGTAATCGAAGATTTGTTGCCGCCGCTTGATCGAGCTCCGATCCTTTGCGATATGTTTACCGGCACCGCAGCTGTAGCGAAGCATTTCAAGCAAAAGGGCTTCTGTGTTCTGGCAAACGATATCCAGCATTACAGCTTTATCACGGCAAAACATTTCATTTCAAACAATCGGATGATTCGGTTTGAAACGCTTCGAGAACAAGGGGTTGAGCCCTTTGAGTTCTTGAATGCGCTCCCGGGGCAGGACGGATTTCTTTATCACAATTATTCACCTTCCGGAACGAAGAATCAGGAGTTTGTTCGGCTGTACTTTTCGGATGCGAATGCCAAAAAAATCGATGCTGTTCGCATCCGAATCGAAGAGTGGATGAAGCAATCCCTTCTGACGGAGCAGGAGTACAGCTATTTGATCGCATCTCTGCTCGAGTCCGCGGATCGAGTCGCCAACACCGCCTCCGTGTATGCGGCGTTCCTCAAACGAATCAAAAAGACGGCGGAAAAGGATTTTGTGCTCACCCCGCTGGAGGTCGTCTTGAGCGAACGGGATTGCCACGCAGTATTTCAGAAGGATGCCAATGAACTGATTCGTAAGATTCGCGGAGATATCCTTTACTTGGACCCGCCATACAACACGCGAAAATACGATACCAATTATCATATCCTCGAGACCATTGCATTGTACGACGATCCGCAGATCAAGGGGAAAACCGGGATTCGAGCGGATGGCAGGAAATCGAAGTACACGAGCAAACGGGGAGCGAAGGAAGCGTTGGAGGATTTGATTCAGCATGCGTCTTTTCCCTATATCTTGCTCAGCTACAATGACGAAGGGATTCTGTCGATCGATGAGATCGAGCGGATCATGTCAAAATACGGGAGTTACTCAAGGAGAGACAAGGAGTACCGGCGATTCAAAGCGGACCGCAGCGGAAATCGAAACCATAAGAAGGGATCGGTCGTGGAGTATCTTCACTGCCTAAAAAAGGCTCCGTAAGTGGGGAGTCGATGTCCGAAATGCATGTTCTTGTATGGAAGTCAATGAAAATTCGATTTCAAATCCAGCGATAGAAGTCACTGACATCAATGCTTGGACGGTTTTATACACAGTTCGTACATCATCTTGTAATAATATTGACAGATTTGAGTAACTATATTAGAATACGACTATCGACGTAAAGGCGATGGGTTATTGAGTGGTATTGATATATTTAGGCTCTTGCGCCTATCTATATAGCGGTTCAAGGGAACCAAAAAAAAGGAAGGGAGATTTACAATGAAAAAGTCCTTGTCACTTTTGCTGGCGCTGGTAATGATCTTGTCGCTGACAGCATGTGGCGGCGGCCAGCAGCCAACGACTGCAGCTCCTACGAGCGGTGCCGATGCTCCATCGACAACAGCACCAGCAGAAACCACAACAGAAGAACCGAAAGACATGGCTCCGAAAGGCACAGTCATCGTCGGTCAGGGAACTGAGCTTTCGGGAGACTGGATCACAGCGTTTACGAACAATGCGTCTGACAACGTTGTCCTCCAAATGATCAGCGGCTATTCGACCTTTGAGCGAAACTTCGGCGGTGAGTATGTTCTGAAT
>JAUMWO010000103.1 GCA_030529605.1 Bacillota bacterium
GGGTGATGCTCGTCGTCGACGGCACCGACCCCGAACTTGTTAAAAATATTATGGAAACGGATATCGAGAGCCTCAGCGCGCGACATTCCCGCTCCCGTTCGATGTTTGACACCTTCGGGTCGCTCGGACCGGCGTTCGGTATGATCGGTACGCTGATCGGTCTCGTTATCATGCTTCAAAACCTTTCGGATCCTTCGAGCATCGGACCGGCGATGGGAGTTGCGCTCCTGACGACATTTTACGGTTCGGTACTCGCGAATCTGATCTTTATTCCGTTCGCTTCCAAATTGCAGCTTAAGAGCAACGAAGAAGTGATGATCCGCAATGTGATGCTCGAGGGTTTGCTCTCGATTCAAGCCGGAGAAAACCCGCGCATCATCGAAGAGAAGCTCAAAGTCTTTTTGGCGCCGGCGATGCGCAAGAAGATTTCCGAGCAGCAGGAGAAAGCGAAGTGAAACAGCCGCCCGAAGAACAAAAGAAAGGCGCTCCCGAATGGATGGCGACATATGGGGACCTCGTTACGCTCCTCATGTGTTTCTTTGTTTTGTTGTTCGCGTTTTCGAGCATCGATGCGCAGAAATTTGATGCGGTCATGCAGTCGTTTCAAGGCTCTGCAGGTATTTTGACCGGAGGGAAATCTCTCTCGGAAGCTCCCTTCGTATTCGATGCCATGCCGGAACATTCCAAGTCCGTTGCCCAAACGATCGACGAAGAGGGCGTTTCGGCATTGGAGTCCAAATCGGTCGAAGAGCTCGCCAGCGAGCTTTGGGATATCATTCACCAGAACAATATGCAGTTTCAGATCGAGGTCATCCAAAACGGCACGCATGTCACCGTTCGATTCCGAGACAACGCGCTGTTCGATCCCAATCGTGCGACATTGAAGGACGATGCGCGCGAGATTCTCAAGTCGTTTTCCGAGATCATCAAGCAGGACAGCATCAAGTATTCGGAGATCGTCGTCGAAGGTCACACCGACAACCTGCCTACTTCGGGAACAAGTTTCCCGACCAACTGGGAGCTCTCGGCGGCACGTTCGACCAATGTCGTACGCTTCCTGATCGAATCGCTGCATCTCGATCCGTATAAGCTGTCGTCCGCCGGATACGGCGAATACCGCCCGATCACTTCCAACGAGACGGCAGCAGGTCGTGCACTGAATCGACGCGTGGACATCATCATAAAAACCGGGGGGGATAATGAAGAATAAAACGATTTTGATCGTCGCGATCGTCGCGGTGATTTTCGTGATTGGGGCGGTTGCGATCGTCGTGATGCTGTTGAATCAGCCACCGAAGGAGAAGCCGGTCGTCTATCATGAATTTGCGCTCGACGAAGCCTATTCGAACCTTGCGGATGCAAACAGCAAAAAGATCGTCAAATACGGTGTGATCATCCAGTACACCGACGATAAGGTTTTGGAAGCGCTCAACAAGAACAAGACCAAGATCATGAACAACATCGACGAGATCATGCGCACGACCAAGGCGGCCGACATCGAGAAAAGCAACGGCAAAGAGCGCCTGCGCATGAAGATCCTCGACATGGTGATCGAAGTCCTCGAATCGGATGATTCGATCATCACGGATGTGTTTATTCAACCATTTGTCGTACAAGGATAGCTATGGCGGATATTCTCTCTCAAAACGAAATAGACGAACTCCTCGCCGCCCTCAGCACGGGGGAAGTCGATGTTCGGGATATCGAGGATGAGAAGAAGGAACGAAAGGTACGCAAGTACGATTTTAGCCGACCGGACAAATTTGCGAAGGATCAGCTCCGTACCCTCGAGATCATTCACGAGAATTTTGCGCGGCTATTAAACAACTTCCTATCCGGATATCTGCGCACCTTCATCGATGTCAATGTGATTTCGGTTCAGAGCTTGATTTATTCGGAGTTTTCCAATTCCATCTCCAATCCCGCCATCCTGGGGATCGTTGATTTTGCTCCGTTCAACGGACAGATCATCGTCGATGTATCGAGTGAAATCGCCTACGCCATGATCGATCGGGTGTTGGGAGGTGTCGGCACCAAGTCAATCCAGCCCAAAGAATCCAAGACTTTGACCGAGATTGAGATGACTTTGCTCAAAAACATCTTAGTCAAGTTCATTCATATGCTTCGCGAACCATGGGACAACATCGTGGAGCTCAAGCCAAAGCTCGACAACATCGAGACCAATTCGCAGTTTGCGCAGATCGTCTCGCCGACGGAGTCCGTCGCGCTCGTCACCTTCAATCTCAAGATCGGAGGCAACGAGGGGATGATTAACATCGCCATCCCGCATTTCGTCATCGAGCCGGTGCTCCCGAATCTGAGCTCCAAACTCTGGTTTGCGACGACCAACAAAAAGAAGATCACGCCCGAAGAGATCGAAGCCATCCAGCATGGGTTGGGCAGCTCGCGCGTCACGATGACCGGGGTGCTCGGCAAATCCACTGTCCTGGTGCAGGATCTGATGAACATTCAGCCCGGCGACATCATCCTTCTCGACCGCAAGGTCGGAGAGCCGCTCGACGTGATGGTGGAGGACAAGATCAAATTCAAAGCGAAGCCGGGGATCCGCAACAAGAATGTTGCGATCCAGATCATAGAAGTTATAGAAGGAGAAGATGAGTCCGATGCCTGATATGCTTTCACAAGACGAAATTGATGCTCTGCTCGGTGGCGCTTCTTCCAAGCCGAAGGAGCTTACTCCGCTTGAAATCGACGCGCTCGGCGAGATCGGAAACATCAGCATGGGAACGGCGGCGACCACTCTCTTCACACTGCTGAACAAAAAGGTTTCCATCACGACGCCGCGGGTGTCATTGACGACCATCGACGAACTCTCCAAAGAATTCTTCGATCCGTCGGTTTTGATTCACATCAGTTATAAAATCGGAATAAAGGGTACCAATCTCCTGTTGTTGCGTGTCGAAGATGTACGCATCATCACCGATCTGATGATGGGAGGCGATGGGCAGACCACGGCGGGAGAGCTGACGGACATGCATCTGTCCGCGATCAACGAGGCGATGAACCAAATGATCGGTTCGTCCTCGACCTCCCTCTCCGAAATGCTGGGCAAGAAGATCGACATCTCGCCGCCCGAGGCATATTATGAGCGGATTGCGGACACGGATTTCAACCAGTTCGGGATGTCCAAGGACGATGCCGTCGTCAAGATCGCGTTCTCGATGCAAATCGGCGACTTGATCGATTCGGAGATCATGCAGATTCTTCCTTACGATGTGGCGATTCAAATGGTCAACAACATGATGGGCAAGGCCGAAGAAGTCGCGGCGGCTCCAATCGCTTCGCCGGTCGCTGCCCCGGCGGCGCCTTCGGCTCCGAAACCTGCGCCTCCGCAACGAGAACCGCAGGCTCAGCCCGCCGCACCGCAGCATCAAGCGGCGCCTCGCCCGCAAAACGCGCAACCTGTCGTCAATGCAATGCCTGTCCAGTTTGAGAATTTTGATGCAAACGAAGGGCAGATGTACTATAATAATGACATTGAGTTGATCCGCGATGTTCCGCTCGAGATCACCGTCGAGCTCGGCAAGACCGGCAAGCGCATCAACGACATTTTGGACTTCGGCGTCGGCACGGTGATCGAGCTTGATCGCTTGGTCGGAGAACATCTCGACGTTCTCGCCAACGGCCGGAGGATCGCCAAGGGCGAGGTCGTCGTAGTCGATGAAAACTACGGAATACGAATTACGGATATTGTGATGCCGAAGAAGGCGTTTGAATAACAGGAGGAAAAGATGGCACACACGATTATGGTGGTGGACGATGCGGCATTTATGCGCATGATGATCAAGGATGTTTTGACAAAGAATGGATTTGAAATTGTGGGCGAAGCAGAAAATGGCCAAAAGGCGATCGAAAAATATAAAGAACTGAGACCGGAACTGGTCATCATGGACATCACGATGCCGGAAGTTGACGGCATTCAAGCCGTCAAAGAGATCAAGGCATTCGATCCGGCAGCGAAGGTCATCATGTGCTCCGCGATGGGACAGCAGGCGATGGTCATCGAATCGATCCAAGCGGGAGCGAAGGACTTCATCGTGAAGCCGTTCCAGGCGGATCGCGTCATCGAGGCGGTTAAAAAGGTGTTGGGGTAATGTCTCTGACATTGCTCATTGCAAATAGTACGACCGATAACACTATGTTCACCCTGAAGTATCTCATGGTGACCACAGTGTTTTTGTTATTGTTGTGGTTTGTTTCTCGATACCTGATCAAGCGGCGCGGCGGCTTTCCCTCGAATTCGCGGATTCGCGTGCGGGAGAGAGCACTGCTTCACGGCGACACCGTCGTCGCCTTGGTCGAAGTGGAGGGAAAGAACTACATCGTCGCCAGCAATAAGAACTCGGTGACATTGCTTGATGTGCGCGATGACCTGAGATCATTTGAAGATACGTATTCTGAAGCAAAGGCAGGGATTCGTCTTGAACAAATTGGATCGCTTTTCAAAAAGAAATCCTAGTTCCCGATTTTTTCCGATCCGGGCAGCAGCGATCGCTTTGTTGCTGTTCGCTCTCTTCCTTTGCGTGCCCGGCGGCGTCACCTATGCCGAGGTTTCCATCGATATTCCGGACATCAACATTTCGATCAACAGCCCCGAAGGGACGGTTCAAGTCGCCGATACCATTCAGATTCTATTGCTGCTGACGGTGCTGGCGCTCGCACCATCCATTTTGATCATGATGACGAGCTTCACGCGATTCGTCATCGTCCTCGGCTTTGTGCGGCGAGCTCTGTCCCTCCAATCGACTCCGCCCAACCAGACCTTGGTCGGACTGGCACTGTTTATGACGCTTTTTGTGATGCTTCCGGTGTTTACGACGATGTACGAAACGGCGTATGTTCCGATGCAGGAGGGGAGAATCTCCGCCGAAACCGCGATCGAGCGGGTCCAGGAGCCGATCCGAGATTTTATGCTCAAGCAAGTGCGATCCAAGGATCTCGCATTGTTTTTAAATATGGCCGGCATCTCCGAGGTGAGGAGCAACGCCGACATTCCGTTTACGGTGATCGTCCCGGCATTTATCCTAAGCGAACTCAAGCTGAGTTTTGAGATCGGGTTTTTGATCTTTATGCCATTTATCGTGATCGACATGATCGTCGCATCCACCCTGATGGCGCTCGGCATGATGATGCTTCCGCCGGTGATGATCTCGCTGCCGATTAAGATCCTGTTGTTCATCATGGTCGATGGGTGGAATCTCATCGTCGAAAAATTGATTCTCAGCATACGCTGATTTCGGAACACATTCCGAGCGGATTTCAGAAAGGAGGACAAATGACGGAACAAATGGTCATCGAACTGTTTACCGAATCGATCAAAATGGTTCTGATTTTGTCTGCCCCGATGCTGATTTCCGGTCTCCT
>JAUMWO010000104.1 GCA_030529605.1 Bacillota bacterium
CCGTCACTTGGGGGACTTGGGGTCTCGGCGAACCTCTCACCGATCACTCACAGCTTGGCAACGGTGTGCCGATTCTCGATGGCTTCGCGCCGATCAAAAACTACGATGAAATCGTGCTGCAGCTCGGATCTAATGTCGCCGTCGTGAACGGCACTCCCCAGACCCTCGAAGTCGTGCCGTTTACACAAAACAACAGAACCTTCGTTCCACTTAGATTCATCGCGGAAGCTTTGGGATGTGATGTCGAGTGGGTCGGAAAAACGAAAAATATCATCATCAGAAAGGAGAAAGCGTAATGAACAAAATCAACTGGAGACAAAAATTCGGAAGTCGTAAGTTTTGGGCGCTCCTTGCAGGTCTCGCGATCTCGGTCGGAGTCGTGATCGGCGCAGGAGATGCCGAGATGGCAAAGATCGCCGGTCTCATCACCGCACTTGGAGCGGTTGTTTCGTACATGTTCTCGGAAGCGTCGATCGACAACGCGCGCACCTTCGCGGAGGCAGAGAAAGAGATCGCGCGCATCAAGTCCGAGGATTACAGCGATGGATATTAAGAAAGACTTCATCCCGGTCGGGCGATTCAATCGGCCGGGGTATACCATCAATCCGACCTACATTACGATTCACGACACAGGCAACGCGAGTGTTGGCGCAAACGCGCAGATGCACGCAGGATTCATCAAGAACGCCGAGGTATCGTGGCATTTCACGGTAGACGACAAGGAGGTGATCCAACATCTCCCGGTGACAGAAGCCGGGTATCACACTGGCACGCTGAAAGGAAACTTCAATTCAATCGGTATTGAAATCTGTATCAATGCAGATGGTGACTTCGAGAAGGCAGTCGAAAAAACGCAGGAGCTTGTAGTCTACTTGATGCGAGAGCACAGCATTCCGATCGAGCGCGTAGTGCAGCACTACGACTGGAGTGGGAAAGACTGTCCGAGACGGATTCGCCATAGCGCAGAAGGATGGAATGGTTTTATCGATGGTGTGAGGCGTAAACTAAACAATTCAAAGCGTGACGATGAAGTCTCCTCGTGGGCTGCCGATGCGCAGCGGTGGGTGATTGAATCGGGCATCTCCGACGGAAAGAACCCGAAAGGCGCAGTCACCCGCGAGCAAGTCTGGACTATGTTATATCGAATGAGTAAGATGGGGTAGGCGAGAGCTTACCCTCTTTTCCGTTTTTAGGGTGGTATTATACCCGCTTTACTCCGTTTTCGGTTTGTGGTATTGTGTAACCGAGGAGGTGTGGTATGAGCAATAGTAACTATAAAAGCATACAAGACAAGCAAAAAGTGGCTCTTTCTATTCGTCCTAAAATGACTCAGATGATTAAAAAATACATTTCCAAAATCGAAGGACAGGTATCGAATTCACGTCAGTCCTGTTTGAGAGAGCATTATGGCAGAACCTCCACAAGATAAGGGGCATATTGTGCCAGAAAATATCGACACTTTTCTTGAGGGCATCCCGGAAGAAAAAGCGCCGATTGTAAGAGAATTGATGGCGGCTTCCTTGCAGTTTGAGATGTCGCAAATTGTCAACCCCGATGTTGCAATGCTCCAAACGGTGACTTCGGAGCATGTCGATCGGATGATCGAAAACGAAGGGAAGCTTGCAGATTATCACTACCGTGATCGAAGAGAAGGGCGAAGGTTCACTTTGTTACTCGTGTTCGTAGCGATGTTTTTCGTTGTTGCCGTAATCTTCCTTTTGCAAAATAACGAGAACCTGCTTGAACGGGTCGTTACCCTGATTGTGGGGCTGGTGTCGGGGGCAATCGGCGGTTTCGGTGTAGGACGGATGAAAAGAAACAGCGACTAAGGTATGAGTGCCGTATGGAAGCAGGAGCGATCCTGCTTCTTTTTTTTGCAAAAAGGGGTTGACTTTTGTTATCACATTTATTAAACTTATTTTGTGGTAACGAAAGGGGGTGAAGGATTGACCGCGAAAATTGGTAGACCGACTGATAATCCGAAAACTAAAAGCGTCAGAATACGATTAACGGAAGGCGAAGAAGCTAAACTCAAGTTTTGTAGTGAAAAGTTAGATAAAACTAAAACTGAAATACTGGTGAGCGGATTGGATAAGGTTTATCAGGAAATTAAAAAGAAAGAGTAATCGCTAAGTTTTGACCGACCAACGATTACTCCTCTTCGTCCCCAACGCTTGCGCCTTGGTAAATCGATTATACCATAGGCGCAGCGTTTAGTCGAATACTCATAAGGAGAATATGATGAACGCATTAACAACGCTGAATTACAATGGCAGACCAGTAAGAACCGTAAATAGAGATGGTTTTGTCTGGTGGATACTCACAGATGTATGTAAAATTCTTGAAATTTCCAATAGTCGAGATGCTGCGAGTCGACTAGACGATGACGAAAAAGATGATGTCGGTATTACCGACACCATCGGCAGAACACAGACGGCAACCGCAGTAAACGAATCTGGACTATACAATCTCATATTTCAGTCCAGAAAAGCGGAAGCGAAAAAGTTTAAGAAATGGGTCACCTCGGAAGTCCTCCCCTCGATCCGCAAGACGGGGAGGTACGAATCGAAAGCACCACAAAAGAAAAGCCTCCGCATCCTCGACCTGAGAGGACTGAAAGTCATATCGAACACGGACATTGCAAACTACTTTGGTGTCGCAAACGCAACGATAGCCAGTCACGCGAAAGCGATCGGTGAGTATGGGATTCTGCTGGAAGGTGCGGAGATGAGACGGTTTAAGAGTGAGAACCCGAATCTGCCGAAAAGCACAAGCAGCATGATCGTCTACAGTCTGTCGGTCGCAGAATCTATTTGCAAGCGAATGGGCGAAGAGGTGACACTTCGACCGACCAAAGTGCCGACGCTTCCGCCGCCTTATCCGTCAACACCAAGTGTGACAGGCGACCTTGACGGCGCGCTCGCCGCATTCAATTACATCGTTCGTGAAGCGCAACGGCTATCGAATCCTGACCTGCGCAAAGCGCATCTGACTGTCCTTATGGGCGTGTATGTCGCCATCTCGCATATGCTGAAAACAGTGTAACGCGCGAGCAGGTGTGGGCGATGCTGCACCGCTTTTCAAAAACAACTTCTTCATAATCCTCCTTAACGATCCCCCGGGCTTTTTGCTCGGGGGGTTTCGTTTTTAGGCCGAGATGGTGTCCGAAAAGGTGTCCGACAGCGTCCGAAACCGCCGATATATACCCATATAATACCAGAAATAAAAAGTCCCCGAGGTGCTGATTTTTCGGGGACTTCCTTTGATTTTGCAATGGGCGCAAAAATGATTTGGTGGAGGTAAGGGGACTCGAACCCCTGACCTCATGGCTGCCAGCCATGCGCTCTCCCAGCTGAGCTATACCCCCAAGGAACGGAGGGTCGAGCGGACCCTCCGGGAAAACGCGATGCGGGATCGCATTCTCGAATGTATATATTGTACCTTATAATTTATACCGTTTCATCTCATTTTTCAAGAACAAAACAACTTGTTCGAGTTCATTGATGTTTTGGGTGAGCGTGCTGATCTCGGTCGAGAAGACGGAGACATTGGATGCCATCTGCTCGGATGTTGCGGAGTTTTCTTCGGCGATCGCTGCCAGCGTGTGCATATTCTCGAATACGGTGTTGATTTTCTCAATTTCGGAAGCGAGCTGGGAGGAAGTTTCCGTGATGGTGTCGGAGACTCCGGCGATGCGTCGGACGGAATCGCGGGACTTGGTCGCGACATCGGTCATCGTGGATGCCCCGCGATCGAGAGCGGAGAACTGATCCGACACTTTGCCGACCATGTCGTTGACACCCTGGACGAACTGATTCAGGCTGGAATTGATCGTGATGACGGCTGTTTTCGAGTCCTCCGCCAGCTTGCGGATTTCTTCGGCGACGACGGAGAAGCCGCGTCCCATTTCACCGGCGCGCGCCGCTTCGATCGAGGCGTTGAGAGCGAGAAGGTTGGTCTGTTCGGCGATCGATTCGACGGTCTTGACGATGGAGATGATGTCCTTGACTTTGTGACCGAGCTGTGTCCCTTGGTCATTGACCATTTCAAACTGATCTTTGACCCGATTGATCGCGAGCGTCACATCGTCCATCTCGGAGAAGGAGACTTCGATCTCCTGCACCGCCTTCTCCAAGCTCACTTGACCTTCCGCTTCGCGACCGGCGATCGTATTGAGAACGGCGATGTTCTCCGAGAGAATGGAGACGGAGTTTTCGGTCTCGTTGGCTTGGTGCACCGCGCCTTCCGCAACTTCATTGACGGATCCGGCGATCACGTCGGCGACTCCGCTGAGCGATGTTGCGACTTTACTGAATTTGTCCGCAAAGGAGTGAAGATCGTCGAGTCCGCCTTTGAGATAGGTCGTTTCGTCGCGCAGTCTCTGCTTTGCATCGCGGATTGCCCGGAAGGTGCTCTCGTAAACATCCCCGGTCTTTGCGCGCATATCGGTGTAGAGTTCGAGATTGCCGAGTTTTTGGAGCTCGCCGCGGATATCCGTGCTCGGTTTGAGAACGGCGACGCCGACTGCGGTCGTTGCAGCGATGCCGAACAATACCGCGAGCAGAGTCGAAACCAATGCGCCGAATTGCGAGCCGATGAATGCCCCGATTCCGGCAGCGAGAGCTCCGGGAATCGCGATTTTGAGCGCCGGGATGCGAATAAAGCCGAAACTTAACAATTGAGAAAGGCGATATTTTTTGATGACATACGGCGACTTTTCAAATTGGAGCGAGATACGTGCTACCGTTGTTCCGTCGGCTTCTTTCACCTGTGACAGGACCTTGGTTTCGATGTTCTCACCGTAGTGCTTGCCGACGCCCTCGATCAATCCGAGCAGATAGTCGATCAGACCGCGTTTGGAGCGGTATTCCATCACGAATGTACGCTCGTCCTGATACTCCGGGATCAAGCGAGGCGGTTTCGCGCCGGGGACCATCTTGGTGAGCTGGTTGTGGATCTTATCCATCATCATCAAGAAGGTCATCGCAGAAGACGATTCGAAGAAAGCAGGGAACCATCCGTGGAAGGACTGAATGTTTTGCTGACCGATGCGGCGCCACATCTCATTGACCGTGATGCCGGACGATCGAGCAAAGGCTCCCATGAGCTGTAGGATCCGGGCATCGTCGATCTCTTCGAGCGGTGTGATCATCCGATCGGGATTCCATCCATTGTCTCTCAGAACCGCGTCACGTGTATCTTTTCCGCACATTCCGGCGATCGTATTAAGCCATATATTTACAACCGTTCCTTTCATTGAAAAACTCCTTATTAAAGTACAGGCTAATTATACTCCAAAAGCTAAACCTTTAACCATATTTGTGTTATGATATCCTACGGGAGGTTGTA
>JAUMWO010000105.1 GCA_030529605.1 Bacillota bacterium
CTGCGCTGTCAACACACCGGGACGCTATGTCCTGCCTGGTCGTGCGGTGGATGATCGCACCAAAACATTCCGACTGACTTTGACCGTGACGAAGGTGCCGGTTACCAGTGTCAGATGGTTGGATCCTGAACTTCGTTTGCCGGTCGGAACAACCACTCCGGTCGGATCGGTTGCGGAAGTCTTGCCAAAGGATGCGACTCATCCCGAACTGAAGTATGAAATATTACAGGGTCGTGATCTTGTTGAGTTTGACCCGGCAACAGGCTTGATAAAAGGAGTCAAGCCGGGAGTTGCAAAAATAAAGGCAACTTCGGTTGATGACCCGAAACTGAGTGATACACTGACGATACGAGTCTTTGTTCCGCTCCCGGTAACGAATGGCTTGGCATTGCACTTGGACGCGCTCGAATTCGACACGAGCTTTTTGATTGATCCGAGAGGTATGGGAGGCGCAATCAAGGGCTGGAATGACATTTCAGGGAATGCACATCACTTCTACCGATCGGTGCAAGAGAAGAATGTCCCTCAGTTTGTTGCTGATCCGACTGTACCGAGTGTTCGCTTGAGAGAAGGTCCGCTGGAAGGGGCGATACCGACAATTCTTTTGGCGAAGAAAAAAGACGTGATGCCGAACCGTCCAACCGTGATCTTTATTGTTTCTAAGCAAAATACAGACGAGTTTGAACTGATTTCTCAGTATGAGCTGGAATCCGACAACGACAGAGAGCGTCTCGTCAGTTTTGGTCAGGAAAGAAACAATGGAACAAACTTGAAAGTTTTCTTGGATGATACGGGACAGACCCAATCGACCGAACCGACTGCAGCTCAAACGATACATTTGGATGTCGTCAGCTTCATTCCGCAAGCGGATGGCCGAACGATCGACATCACGTGGAATCGTCGCTATGGAAGTGCGCTGAGTTTAAATCACTCGTTCCGATACGATAAGTCCGCCCTTGAAGATGTGGACGCGTCCTCGACCTCATTCTTCCGCCTAGGTGGAACAAATACCACACAAAGTGACTTCTACGAGGTGATCATTTTTGACAATGGGCTGACTACGGCGGAGACCGATCAGATCATCAATTATTTAAAAACGAAGTGGAATTTTTAGTGTCTTTATGTTACAATAGACCAGAATATGGAGGTCTGTTTTGGCGAAGAAGACGACACTGATATCACTGGATATCGGAAGCAGGGAGTTGAAGGCAGTCGCAGGAACCGTGACCGACGGTCAGCTGAAGGTCGCTGCGATGAAGACGATTTCGATGCCTCCGGACATTTACAACAATGGTTTGATTCTCGATGAAGCGGAACTCCGCAAGGTTCTTGTTGAACTCTTGCGGAGTTTGAAATTCAAGACAAAGCATGTCGCCGTTTCGTTCGAAAGCAATGATGTGATCAAGCGTGAAATTCTTGTTCCGGCCGTCGCTTCCAGCGATTTGTCCGATTTGGTACGCTACGAGATCACCGATTATCTCCCAATTGACATCGATACCTATGTGTTGCAGCATAGGGTAATCGGAACCGCCGATGAGGGAAAGCAGCGCGTTATGGTCGCAGCAATCCCGGATGCGACAGTCGGCGGTTTTTTTCGGTTGATTTCATCCGCCGGATACAGCCCGGTGCTGATGGATCTTCAATCCAACGGGATCGAGCAAATGGTGACGCGTTCGGGACAATTCCAAGATGGCAACTACGCGCTAATTGATATCGGAGCCCGATTCCTAAATGTGCTGTTGTTTGAAAACGGAAAATTTGTCTTCAATCGTATCATCACCATGGGGATGCAGATTTTTGATGCGCCGCTCGCAAAGTTGGCGGGCAGTCCGATTCTTCACGAATTCGGACTGACCGGGATGTGGCTTGCGTACCGTAGCGGTGGACTGGTCGATCGCGAGATGTCGATGGAACATCGCTATGCGCTCGACGAAGTGGTGCTCTGCATGGATCAATTCTTGGATGAGATCGATAAGGTCTTCAAATTTTACATCAGCCGTGAGCCGCGCTCCGCGATTCACAAGGTGCGGATCTTCGGGGGGGGAGCGCTCGTGCACTCGATGACCGACGTCTTTGAACGTAAATTTGAGATTCATACTTCCGTTTTGGAACTATCTGACTTTGTGACGGTTGCGCCGGCTCGCGAAAATGCGCTTTACATCAATGCCGCGTCCATCATGCTTGGAGGTCTGTGATGCGTGAAATGAACTTTTTTCGCCCCTACCTCAAGGAGAAGCCGAAGTCGAGTCCGGTTCGTTTGCTTGTGATCCTCTTGATTCTGGCTCTGATCGGAGGACTTGCCTTTGCTACGGTCGACCTCTACATGCGGCAAAATGCGATCCAGCAAGAACTTGCGGATCTCGATGAGCAATTGCTGGATCCGGATCGTGTCGCTGCAGTAAAGCGCGTCGATGAGAAGACTGAGAAGCTTGCCATCATCGATGGCTTGGAGGAAGCCCTTCACAGCAACCAAGTCGAGTTTGACAAGATCAATGTAGTGAGCGACGACTTTATGAATCTGCTTAACGCGCAGGTTCCGGACGGCGCGATGATTAAGACCTTGTCGATTAACGGTGAGGCTGTCAGCATTTCCGGTTCGGCGATCAATCACCATGCCGTTTCGCAGTTTGCTTACAATCTGAGACAGACGGGACGCTTCAATCTGCTCAATATTCAGAACATTCAAAATCAAGATGCGAATTACGATTTTGAGATTTCGTTATCGCTGTTTGTGGGGGAGAAGAAGGATGAAAGCCAGTAAGGGGAGTTTGATATTTCTCGGTGTACTGCTCGTCGGTATGCTCCTCGTCGTCTATTACATGTTCTTCTACCAACCGGCACAGATGCTGATCGATCAAGCGAAGCTGGAAGTAGAAGAGAAGAAAGTCCAACTCGACACGATGAATGCTAAGATCCTGTCCGAGAAGGAGATCGACAAGCAGATCAAGGAAAAGTCGGAAAAGGTGCGCGAACTCGCCAAACGCTTCTTTGTCGATTTGGAGCAGGAAGAGGCCCTCGAGATTTCCTCGGGACAGCTCAACGAGCGACAGCAGATTCTCTTTGATGTCGTGACCCACAGCGAACACACCAGTGAGGAATCCTCCGCGCGTGTGATCAAGCAAAATCTCGATTACAGTACGGACTATCATACGCTGATGGAGTATCTGCGAAAGCTGCGCCGATACGACAAGAATATCGCGGTGCGTTCGATCGCTCTCACCTTGAATCGTTCCGTAGAGGACGGGGCGATCGTCGAGGAACTCGACACGCAGATGGCGCTCGATTTTGTGGTGATTCCTTCGCTCGAAGCATTGGGAAGCAAGGATGAGATCCTGATTCGCGATGCGCTCTCCGGCCGTGATCTGGCTCGTGGACCGTTTGCGCTCTACGAAGGCTATGTCGATCCGCTGGAGAAACAGCTGCAAACTCCGATGCCGGATCCATCCTTCCCTGACCCGATGTTCCCGGGACCGACGGAGCCGCAGGTGCCGGAGAAACCGAAATATATTATCTATGAATTTGAGGATAAGGATGCGTTCTTTGTCGGCAGTGACGCAGACATCGGGGGATCTCTGATCCGTTCCAAGTCCCGTACCAGCGGAGGGTTCTCCATGGACCTTTCCTTCGACTTTTTTGTAGCGAAAGACTACAATGCGGCAAACCTGGTCTTCGGTCAGGGGATGGTCATGCTTCCGCGTAATCCGGAGAAACTCACGATGCAGATCTACTCCTATGAGAATTCCAACCACAACATCGGTCTCCATCTGATCGATGGGTCGGGAAAAGAGTACAATGTGGAAGTCGTTAACAAGGTCGACTGGCTCGAGTGGAAAGAAGTCGAGATCAAGCTTCCGGAAGGAATCACCTATCCATGTGTCGTTCGACGCATCTATATCGAAGGCATCGGCTACAGTCAAAAGTTGAGAGGACGGTATCTGTTCGATCAGATGCAGGTCCAGTATGCGGAGTAGAATATGAAAAAGATTTTATCCATCGGTTTGGTGTTGCTGATTTTGCTGTCTGTCATTCCTATCGGTCTTCCTGCGTACGCAGAAGGCCCGTCCGAGCTTGAACAAGGACAGACTGCGGGCAAAACGTCTGGAGCTCTTGATGGCGAAATCGCCGGTACGCTCGATGCGACTGCGAAGCGCAAGGCGGATGCGAAGGCCGCGATGCCGGACGAAAAGACGATCACCGAAAAGTTTAACCTTTTGAACGACAGCTCAACCTATCGTTCGGCGTTTCTGAAGGGCTACAGAGAAGGCTTTGTCGAAGGATACCTTAAAGCCTACCGAACGACCTCGATCGAGGTCGCGAAGAAGGATCCGGGCAAGGTCGGTGGCGAAACCCTCGGGAAAGCCTTCGGTACCCGAGATGCGATGATTGACTATCAGAGCGGAAGAAGCAATGACCCGGCTGGGGCATACAAGCGTTTCTTGGCGCAGGGTTCTCTGGAATCGCGTTTCAGTCTCGCGAAAGAAAGCAAGGAGTACGTCAAGTCCTTCAAAGCCGCCTTTGAAGATCAATACAAAGGCACTTATGAGCTGGCTTACAGCGAGCGCAACATCAAACATGAGGAGCGCGGAAGCGTCAGTACGGAGATCTCGTACTTTGAGCGTGAGATTGAGTATCAATGGTCGCTCTACGATACAGCGACGGCGAGCATCACGGAGAATTTGAATTACCATCTCAAAGTGAAATTTCCTCCCGGTTCGATCTACGAGCCGACCCGTGTGATCATCCAAGGCATTCAGCGTTCGTTCGGCCGGGGCAATTACCGATACATTCCGGCGACTTCCTCCGTGAAGATCGAGTTGTTGAACAATTCCAAGAATTACAATTTCCGTAAACCGGTGGAGCTGTTTTTCCCATTCTTCGGATCGGAGAAGGTCGGGATCTATCGCTGGCAAAATTCACGATGGGAGTATATGAATACCATCGTCAGCGATGATGGTGTCAAGACCGTCATCGAACCGGGGCGCCCGCTTGCGGGGGAATATGCTCTCTTCATTGATGAGAAGGCGGCTCCGATCCGAGACACCCTGCAACACCAGTTGGGCAAGGTGATCAATCTCTTTGCGAGACGCCATTTCATTGACAACCACGCGTTCTTCCGTCCGGATGCGCCGATGACACGACTTGAGATGGCAAATCTCTTGTTTGCGATGTTTGGAAACCAGTATTTCAGCGGAACCCCTGCGATCTCCGATGTGGGATATCAACCCCCTTCGCTTCCGGCGGTGGAGTTTGTGGTTCACAACCGATTCCTGACACTGGACAAGGGACGCTTCCTGCCGAACAACAAG
>JAUMWO010000106.1 GCA_030529605.1 Bacillota bacterium
AACCGAGCATCGGACTTCATCAGAAGGACAACCAGAAATTGCTGCGGGCGCTCCGCGCGCTCTCCGACCTCGGCAATACCTTGCTTGTGGTCGAGCATGATGAGGAGACGATCCGCGAGGCGGATTATATCCTGGATTTGGGTCCGGGGGCCGGAGAGCACGGCGGGCAGATCGTCGCGGAGGGGCCGTTGCAGGCGATTCTGGACAGTCCGCAGTCGATCACGGGGCAGTATCTCAGCGGGGTCAAGGTGATCGAGGTGCCGGCGGAGCGACGGGCGGCGCGCGATGGGCGGTTTTTGACCATCCGCGGGGCGCGGGAGAACAATCTGCGCGGTGTGGACGTCTCGTTTCCGATCGGGGTGATGACGGCGGTCACGGGGGTGTCGGGATCCGGCAAGTCGACGCTGGTGAACGAGATTCTGTACAAGGAGGCGACGCTCCGAATCAACAAGTCGAGGGTGCGTCCGGGCAAGAACGACGGCATCGAAGGGCTCGAGCTCATCGACAAGATCGTCGAGATTGACCAGTCGCCGATCGGGCGGACGCCGCGGTCCAATCCGGCGACCTACACCGGCGTGTTCGATATGATCCGCGATCTCTTTGCGGCGACCTCGGAAGCGAAGCAGCGCGGCTACCAGAAGGGTCGGTTCAGTTTCAATGTCTCCGGCGGGCGCTGCGAACATTGCAAAGGCGACGGCATCATCAAGATCGAGATGCACTTCCTGCCGGATGTCTATGTCATGTGCGATGTGTGCAAGGGCAAACGGTACAACCGAGAGACCCTCGAAGTGAAATACAAGGGCAAGAGCATCGCCGATGTGCTCAATATGACGGTCGAAGAGGCACTGACCTTCTTTGAGAACATTCCGCGCGTCGTGCGCAAACTGCAGACCATCTACGATGTCGGTCTGGGCTATATCCGGCTCGGCCAGCCGTCGACACAGCTCTCCGGGGGAGAGGCGCAGCGCATCAAGCTCGCGACCGAACTCAGCAAGATCGGGACGGGAAATACGCTCTATATCCTGGATGAGCCGACGACCGGCCTGCACACCGCCGATGTCCACAATCTGATCCATGTCCTGCAACGTCTCGTCGACAACGGCAATACCATCGTCGTCATCGAGCACAACCTCGACGTGATCAAGAGCGCGGATTACATCATCGACCTCGGTCCGGATGGAGGCAATCGAGGCGGAGAGGTCATCGCGACCGGGACGCCCGAGGAGGTGGCGCGCGTCGCCGGCTCGTATACGGGCGAATTTTTGGCGCGCATGCTCGGCGAGGAACGCATCGCGGCGGGTGCGAAGACGAGTGCGAAGTCGGTCGCGGGGCGGAAATCCGGCGCAGGCAAGAAATCCGGCGAGGGAAGGGCGAAACGGAGTGCGAAGGTGGAGTCCCGCATGGAGACGACACCGGCGGTAGAATCCCGAACGACCAAGCGCGGCGGAACCAAAGCAAAGAAACCGTCGATGAAATAAGACATCGAAACACATGGACGAGAAGAAGATTCGATATGAATATACGCCGAAGGCGCATCTGCTGGATCAATTAGCGACGCTTCCGGACAGCCCGGGGGTCTATCTCATGAAGGACTCCGAAGGCGTGATCATCTATGTCGGCAAGGCGAAGAACCTCAAGAATCGCGTGCGGTCTTATTTTCGCGGCTTCAACTCCCATATGCCCCGCACGCAGACCATGGTGGTCAACATTGCGGATTTCGACTACATGCTCACGGATACCGAAGCGGAGGCGTTGATTCTCGAAGCCAATCTGATCAAAAAGCATCAGCCGCGTTTCAACATCCTGCTCAAAGACGACAAGATGTATCCCTATGTGGCGGTCACCGTCCGCGAGAATTTTCCTCGGGTCTTCTTGACGCGGAGTCCGATGATGTTTCCGGATGCGCGGATCTACGGTCCGTTCATTTCTGCGGAGCATGTGCACAATGCGATCGAATACATCACGACGACCTTTCAACTGCGCGAGTGCAGCAAGAAGATCGTCGACCGGGACGATCGCCCATGCCTCAATTATCACATTGGACGCTGCTCCGGAGCTTGCGCGGGCAAGGTGAGCGTCGAGACCTACGCGGCTTCGGTGCGCGAGGCGGAAAAGATCCTCTCCGGTCACAAGGAGCCGCATATCAAGGCGCTCGAAGAGCAGATGCTCCGTTGCGCCGAAAAACTCGATTTCGAGCATGCCGCCATCGCACGCGATCGCATCGCGGCATTGGAGGGGCTCGCGATTCGGCAAAAAGCGATTCAAAACAGCAGCAAAAATCAGGATTATCTGTCCGGCTATGTCTATGAGGACAAGGCCTGCGGGATGCTGTTTCAGGTGCGCGAGGGAAAGCTCGAAGGCCGCGAAGTTTTCACGATGCTCAATGCGGAGGCTTCGAGTGTGGAGCAGCTCCTGACCGCCTTTATGATGCAGTATTATACCGGCGTCGAGAACATTCCTCCCGAAATCTATCTATCGCATGAGATCGAGAACCGAGACGATTTTGCCGAGTGGTTCGGCCGGATCACGGGGCGGCGCGTTCAAATCAGTGTGCCGCAGAAAGGAGAAAAGAAGCAGACCGTCGATCTGGTGCAGCGCAACGCGATCGAGTATCTGCTGAAATTTCAAAAACGAATCGAGCGGGAATACGAGACGCGCATCCTCATCGAAAAGCAGCTCAAGGCGATGCTGGGTTTCCCGGAGAATCTGCAGCTTCGCCGCATCGAAGCCTTCGACATCTCGAATACATCGGGAGTGTTTTCGGTCGGTTCGATGGTGGTCTTCGAGGAAGGGCGCAAGAAGCGTTCGGATTATCGACGGTATCGCATTCGGACGGTCGAAGGGCCGGACGATTACCTCTCCATGCAGGAGGTGTTGTATCGCCGATACTCCAAGCCGGATCTCCCGCTGCCGGATCTGATCTTGATCGACGGCGGCAAGGGGCATGTATCGGCAGCCATCGAAGTGCTGGATGCGCTCAAGATCCCCGTGCCGGTGGCGGGGATGGTGAAGGACGACTACCACAAGACGGAAGATCTTGTTTATAACAAAGAGCGCGTCGGGCTCAAGGAGTATAAGCAAGCCTTTCGGCTGATTTACGACATCCAGGAGGAGGTCCATCGCTTCGCGATCGAGTATCACAAATCGCTGCGCAGCCGAGAAATGGTGCGTTCCGAACTCGACGACATCAAGGGGATCGGAGAGAAGCGCAAGATTGCGTTGCTCAAGCATTTCAAATCGGTGGAAAACATTCGTATCGCGAGCATCGAGCAGCTGTTGGAGGCGGAGGGAATGACGCGCCCGGCGGCGGAAGCCGTATATACGTACTTTGCGGCGAAGTAAGAACACCGGTGTGGATGTGTTGATTGCAGCAGAAAGATATTATAAAGCATCCCGATTTGCAGCTCTATGTCGCTGATTTTGGCAAGCGGGACGATGTATGTTATGTTGCGGAAAGGGATGGAAAGGTCGTAGGAGCAGTATGGACTCGTATCATCGATGATTACGGTCATGTCGATGACACAACCCCGTCTCTTTCGATTTCCGTGCTCAAGGAATATCGAAAGTTGGGCATCGGAACGGAGCTTATGAAGCAAATTCTTTTGGTCTTGAAGGAGCGAGGATATCGGCAAGTTTCCTTATCGGTCCAAAAGATCAACTATGCCGTTCGTATGTATAAAAAAGTAGGATTTGAAGTGCTTCGTGAAAAGGAGGAGGACTATGTCATGATTTGTAAACTCTAGTTTCCGGCAAGTGCGGGTTCGTAGCGATCGGTCAATTGAGGTTTTTGGGAGGAGCACTATGAAAAAGAACATGCCGAAAGTCTGTAATATCTTCAGTGTCGTCTTGGTAATTGCGTTTTTTGTAAAGAGCTTGATGGATTATGGTAAGTATTCGCCGATTGAAAATTCGGCGCCCTTTTCTGCCTGGGTGCTGACCAATGCGATCGGCTTCCTCGTTCCCGCTCTCGCGGTGTTCCTTCTCGGGAGGATTGTAAAGAAAAAATCATAGGAACTCCCGATTTGTCGGATGCCTGCATCCGCCTTGTCGCGATTGCGGGTCCGTCGGCAATCGAGGGAGACGTTGTGAACGTGAACGTTGGATTTCGAGAGGTAAAGAATGAACATTCGTTTTGACAATATATGCATTCGAAATGCAGAGATTTCGGACTGTGAGCAACTTGCCGACTGGTGGAACGACGGCGCGGTTATGGCGCACGCGGGATTTCCGAACGGGATCGGCACGACTCCGGAGGAAGTCCGCCGGCAAATTGCGAAGAACAGTGATGAAAACGGTGGCGTGTTGATTGTCGAGTATCAGGGGCGTCCCATCGGAGAAATGAGTTATCGCAACCTGGATGACCGTACGGCAGAAATCGGCATCAAGCTGTGCGATCCCGATTACCAGGAGAAGGGGCTCGGACGCATCGTTCTGAGCTTGTTGATCAAAGAACTCTTTTCCACAGGATGTACAAAGATCGTTCTGGACACGAATCGGAAGAATCTCCGAGCGCAGCATGTTTACGAGCTTCTTGGGTTTCACAAGATTCGGGTCAATCACGACGCTTGGAAAGATCAGTTGGGGGAATGGCAATCTTCTGTGGATTACGAGCTTCGACCGCAATCCTTTCGGGATCATTCGATGCATCGTGAGGCGGAAACGACCGCCGGTGTTACGCAGTGATTCTGCATGCAGAGGAACGAGAAATACGAATCCATTCTTTGAAGACCGCGAGTGAACTCTCCGCCTGAGGAGGCGGTAAATTAGATGTTGTAAGGAGAATAAAAATGAAAGAATTCGATCCAAATTAAAAACTCTTGGACGAAATGTACCAAGACGAATATTACCCTGACTTTCTGGTAGACAAGGTGCAAAGCGAACTACAAAAAGTAATTTGTTTGTTGGAGAAGGGCGAGAAAAATACAGAGATCATTCAAGAAAAGCTGGATGAGGCTCAATGATTTACAGGAAGAATTTGATGAGAATGATAGTGAAATCGAAACCGTCGCCCGTGATTGCATCGGAGTAACTGTTGAGTACATTCTAAAATGGTTTGGTATTGATATGGATACTGAAGAAGCGATAAGAGAACGAGATTGGTAGGATAAATCTCCATTTGTGGAGACAGGTAGATTGGGAGTCTTAGGTTAATTATGAATTTACTGGCAGAAGTTTTTGATGATATTCTTGAAAAAATAAAAAACCCAAACTTAGAACATCCGTTATTTTATCGCTGTCCGATTGGCATTCGGTTTGAAATAGGGGGCGAAGTACCGGTTTTCTTGGAGAGTAATGATTCAG
>JAUMWO010000005.1 GCA_030529605.1 Bacillota bacterium
CGACCGCAGCTCCGACAAAGAGGTTGCAACCGTAAGGTGGCGTACAGAGCCCGATCGCGAGGTTGACCGCCATGATGACGCCGAAATGCACCGGATTGACCCCGATCGCGCGAACGGTCGGGAGGAGCAGAGGCGCCATGACGATGATCGCCGGCACGGTATCGAGGAAGAGACCGACGATCAGCAAGATGACATTGACGAAGAACAACACGATGAGCGGCTCGCTCGAGACATTCGTGAGGAACTCCGTAATCATCTGCGGCACCTTTTCGTAAGTCATAAAGGTCGAGAAGACCGTCGAGTATCCCAGGAGGAAGGAGGTGACGCCGTTGAGCACCGCCGTGTCCAGGAGCACCTTCTTGAGCCCCTTCCAATCGAGATCCTTGTAGACGAAGAGACTGATGATGATCGAGTAAACGACCGAGATACAAGCCGCTTCGGTCGGTGTAAAGACGCCCGAGTAGATTCCGCCGAGAATGATGACCGGCGAGAGCAATGCCCAGAATCCCTCTTTTACGCTCTTGCCGACTTCCTTGAGTCGATAAGACAGCGCCTGACCGACCGGAACCATTTCCTCACCGCCCTCGGAACGTTTCTTCTTGAGGTCCACGCCCTTGATGGTGCAAAGGATGGTGTTGGCAGCGAGGAACAGCAATCCGAGCAGGACACCCGGCAGCACACCGGCGAGGAAGAGCTGCGGGATCGAGATCTTGGTCGTCGCGCCGTACAGCACGAAGGAGAGGCTCGGAGGAATGATCGGTCCGACGATTCCGCCAAAGCAGACGACCGTCGCGGCATATGCCGGATCGTAGCCCTTCTTTTTCATCTCCGGAATCATCATACCGCCGATCGCCGAAGTCGTCGCCATCCCCGAACCGGAGAGTGCGCCGAAGAACATACAGGCGATGATGGTGACGCCGCCGATCGCGCCGTTGACGAAGCTGATGAGCGTCGAGGCGAAGTGGACGATGCGTTTTGCGATTCCGCCGGTGGACATGATCAGTCCGGCGAGCATAAAGAACGGAATCGCCATAACGGTGAACGAAAAGATTCCGCTGTAGGAATACTGTGCGTTGATCGCCATGTTGAGATCCGAGAAGAGCGACATCGAGAACATCGTCGCTCCTCCGATCGAGAATCCCACCGGGACTCCGATCATCAGGAGAACAAACAATGCGATAAAGAGCGCGATGACTGCCATTATGCCTGTCCTCCTTCTTCCGAAACGGCGACGATCGGCTTCGGCGCCTTGATCGCGCGGATCGCTTCCACCAGGAAGATCAGGGCGCGCATAATGAAGAGCCCGCAACCGAGAACCAGGGACAGATAGCCCCACGCGGTGCTGATCTTAATGCCCGCATAAGGGATTTTCATCTGAATGCCCATCATTTGAACCGAATAGTACAGCGTGATGCCGCAGATCAGGATCAAAATAATCTCGGAGAGCGCTTCGAGCACCTTTTGCGCCTTATACGGCAGCATGTCCACAAACAGCGTGATCTTGATGTGCTCCTTGCGGCGATGTCCGATGCTGATGCCGAGCCACGAGAGCCAGACAAAGATGAATTTGCCCAGCTCTTCGGACCAGACCAGCGAGTTGTTGAAGACGAAGCGCATGATAACTTGGAAGAAAATGATGCCGACCATCCCGGCAAACATCGTCACCATCGCAAAATCTTCGATCTTGTCAATGAAGCGGAGTATTTTTTTTCCCATATGATTTGTTCATCCCTAAGGGCGTGTTTTGAGCCACTTCTCGACCATTTCATCCCCCGCGATGCCGCGCTGGTAGTCATAAACAGGCTGAACGGCCTCCTGGAACGCTTTGATTTCTTCCGGAGTCAGCGTGTACACCGTAGCGCCTTCCGATTCGAAACGCTTGATGTACTCTTGCTCTTTCGCGTACTCTTCCTTGCGTTGTTCTGCCGCTACATAGTGCACACCTTCCTCGAGAACCTTGCGGTCCGCCGGATCGAGCGATTCGATCCACTCGAGCGAGCAGATGATCGGGAACGGCGAGCTCGCATGGTTGGTCAACGTGACATGCGGCGCGATCTCGTGGAGGTTAAAGTCGTTGAAAACGCCGAGCGAGTGGTCGAGCGCGTTGATTTGGCCTTGCGAGAGCGATGTTACAACCTCACCCCAAGCCATCGGAGTCGGATTGGCTCCCATCGCTTTCCAGATCTCGATGTTCAGGTCGTTTTGCGCGATTCGGATCTTTTGCCCTTTGAGGTCGGCGCTGTTGTGGTACACCTTGTCGCGGCTGATGACTTGGCGCATGCCGTTGTAATACATATCGATGCAGTAATAGCCCGCATCTTTCAGTGTCTCGTTGAACAGTTGGAGACCGCCGTTTTCAAAGGTTCCCTTTTCCCAATCCGCAAACGAAGGGTAGAGATAAGGCAGGTCGATGCAAGTCGATGCCGGGCCCGAAGCGGATGTGATAACCGAAGAAAGGTCAAACATCATCGTCACGGTGCCGATCTTAATCCCGGAAACAAGGTCCGGCGTGTCACCGAGAGATCCGTCCGAGTACACTTCGATCTTGAAGCGTCCGGGTGCTTTTTCCTCGAGGTATTTTCCGAGTGCCTCGGACCAGAGGTGCGTCGAACGTTGCGAAGAGTCCGTGTGACCGATCTTGATGACGATCGGCTGCGAAGCGTCCGGTTTCTTTGCGTCTCCACCGGTCGCATTTCCGCCACAGCCTGCAAGCAGGGAGAGAGTCAGTGCCAGCACCAGAGCCAGTACCATGAGTTTCTTTTTCATATGTCCTTCCTTTCCCGCGTGCCGAGCCTCATCGGGCTTCACGCGATGTTCTGAGAGACATTATTGCAAGGATTATGCCAAAAACCTCTTGCGGCCGGGAGCTCGAGTCTGCATAGCCGGATTTCGGTTTCGATCGAAAAGCAAATAAAAAGCGTGAAATGAGCTTCACGCTTTTGCCTTGAAGTGTGAAATTTTATTCCCGCTTTTCGACCGGGATCTTGAGCTGGCTGATTTTGTTCCAGAGCTGTCGCGTGCTCAGTCCGAGCTCGTCCGCCGCCCGTGTGACATTGCCGCTGCTCCGCCGTAGAGCTTGCTCGATGAAGTCGCGCTCGAACGCGCTCCGAGCACCGCGCAGTGTACGTTCCATGGTCGCCGGATTCGCCGCAGAACCGCTTGCATCGACCTGCGGCATGCGAATTTCGTCGATGGTCACGATTCCGTCCTTGCTGAGGGCGATCATACGCTCGATGATGTTTTTCAGCTCGCGGATATTTCCGGGATAGCTGTAGTGCAGCAGGAAGTGCTCCACCTCCGGTTCGATTCGGACGATCTTTTTCTTTTGATCCGCCTCGATCTTACGCACGAAGAAGCGGATCAGATCCGGCAGATCTTCCCGGCGCTCACGAAGCGTAGGGATGCGCAGAGTCAAGGTGTTGATGCGGTACAGGAGATCCTCGCGAAACCCGCCGTCGAGGATCTGTTTGTCCAGATCTTTGTTGGTGGCGGATACGAAGCGGATGTCGAGATCGATCGATTGGTTGCCGCCCACGCGTTCGATTTTCTTGTTTTCGATCGCGCGGAGCAACTTGCCCTGCGTAGCGAGCGGGAGATCGCCGATCTCGTCGAGAAAGAGCGTGCCCAGATTGGCCTGCTCAAATTTGCCGACGCGGGTTTCAATCGCGCCGGTGAACGACCCCTTTTCGTGACCGAAAAGCTCGGACTCGATGACTCCTTCGGGATAGACCTGACAGTTGATCGCGACAAAGGGTTCTTGGCGGCGGCTGCTCAGCCGGTGGATGTAGTTGGCGACGACTTCCTTTCCGACGCCCGACTCTCCCAGCAAGAGGATGTTGATCCCCGTGTCCGCCGTGCGCTCACACATATCGAGCAGCTCGCGATATTGCGGGTTCTTGGTCTCGATGAAGAGTTCCTCTTCGTTGCGATTGCTGAGCAAGATCTCATTTTTGCGGCGAAGACGGGAGATTTGCGCAAAGCGCTCCACTTTCATCACCAATTCGTTCATATCCGCGCTCTTGACGAAATAGTCGCCGGCACCGTAACGCATGGAGTCGACGGCGCTTTCGATGCTCCCGAACGCGGTCATCACAATGATGTCGACGCTTTCGTTGCACTCCCGGATATGTCGGATCAGTTCAACGCCGTCCATCACCGGCATCTTGAGATCCGTGACGACGAGTTGCACCATATTCTTTTCGAGATAAGCCAGGGCTTCCGCACCGTTCGAACAGCTTGCAACCTTGTATCCCAGATCCGAAAGGATCAGAGTCAGGACGCGCTGATATTCGATTTCGTCGTCGACGATCAGTATTTTATAGCCTTTGTTGGACATGATCGAGATTCTCCTTGATCGGCAATCGGATGCGGAAGGTTGTCCCGACGCCCGGTTCGCTTTCCACGGTGATGTTGCCGTCGTTATTATACAATTCCGTGCTGATGATATAAAGTCCGAGCCCTGTGCCCTGCTCCTTCGTCGAGAAGAACGGGTCAAACACGCGCTCCAAAGCACTGCGTTCGATGCCGCGGCCATTGTCCGACAAGGTGATTTCCAGCTGATCTGATTGACGACAGATGTGGAGCTTGACCTCTTTGCGTTCGCGTTCCATTCCTTCCAGGGAATCGATGCTGTTTTGAATCAGATTGAGCAATGCCATGCGCAGCACATCCTCGTTCAGTCGCACCGTCTCCTTGATCGGAGGCGAAATCTGATATTCGAAATGGATTCGTTCGCGTGTCAGATGGATCTGTACGAGTTCCGAGATCATTTGCAGCAAGGCGTCGAGATCGACATCGCGCACTTCTTCGTTGGAGAGCTTGGAAAAGCGGAGCAGATTTTCGATCAAACTGTTGATTCGTCGCACTGAATCTCCGATCACGGAAATCGCGTGCCGCGCGACTTCGTCCAGTTCTTTTTTCTCGATGATGTAGCTGTAGCTGCGGATGAGACCGAGCGGATTGCGGATCTCGTGCGCGAGCCCGGCGGAGAGGCGCCCGACCGCCACCATCTTGGCTTCCTGCCTTGCACGCTTTTCGTTGAGGTGTTTTTCGGTATAATCTTCGACGACGAGGAGGGATTTGCCTGCGACATAGTCCTGTTTGACCACATAGTAGTAGGCGCCTTGCAACTGGAGCAGTTCTTCCTTGTCATGTTCCCAAAACGGGCGGAACGATTCTGTCGTACGGATGTCCGCTCCGAGGATTTGATCGCGGGACAGTCCGAGCATCCCGTGAATCGCGTCATTGCACTCGATGATGCGGCAGTCCGTATCGACGACGAGGAGTCCGCTCGATATCGAGTCGATGATCCGTCGGAGCTCCTCTCGGCTCTCGGAAAGCTCGCGCGTGCGCGTATTGACGCGTTTTGTGATCACGTAGTTCCAGCTTGAAAACGCCACGACGAGCACCAGAATCGAAGCGATCACGCGGTACGCCGTATCGATGTATCGGAGGTCAAATCCTTCGGAATCGTAGTCACCGAGCCAGCGGTACTGGGTCTGCGCGATCAGATTTTTGCGCTTGAGCTCGACGATGCCCTTGTTTAGGATGGTCAGCAGCTCCGTGTTGTCCGGAGTAACTTGAAACGACCGAGGAGAGCGGTACAGCACGTCGCCGATCGCGCGGTAAGTTGAGCCTCGATTTGTGACGCCGAGGAAATGCGTCGCTTCCATGTCTTCGCCGAGGAAACCCGCAACATCCCCTCGCGACAGAAGTGCAAAAGCTTGGTAGATGTTGTCGACATAGACGACGCGCACCCCCTCTGCATTGAGGCGGTTTAAAACCGTCTCGTTCGTCGCATCGCGCTCGAGTGCGACGACGGTGCGACCGGTCAAATCCGCAATTCGATGGAAATAAGACGACTTGGAGACAAAGATCTGTGTTTTGACGACGCAGAGCGGCATCCCGTAATTCGAGCTGCTTGCTTCCTCTCCCGGCATTTCGGTGACGATCGTATCGACGCTTCCCGTCTCCAGTGCCTCCGGGAGAGACTCCGCCGAGAGGACTTTGACCAACACATTGCCTCCGAGCTCGATCCCGATTTGCGAGAAATAGTCGATCAGGATTCCGGCATTGTAATTGTTGTATTGGTTGGTAAAGGCGAGTGGGGGATCATTGGCGATTCCCACGACGATCGGACGCTCGCGGATGCGAGCACGTTCTGTCTCCGTCAGTGCCGCGCTGTATCGGTAAAAATCCCCGATCCCCAGCTCGTAGCGAATCCGGATATCGAGTATATGCAAGACAAATAGAATCGCGATCGCTGCGAGTACGATGCCGATGGCAGATTTCGTTAAGATGCTGCGAATTTTCATAAAGACCTCGGGAACAGTGTAACATCAAATGGTTATTGCAACCAGAGACCTTCGGCTGTCAGTCGATACTGCACGGTACAGACTTCGTCGAGAAAGGCGCGGTCGTGCGAAACGGCGATGATCGCCCCCGGAAAACTGCGTAGGACAGCACGAAGCTCGATGTTGGATAAAGGAGAAAGATTTCGGGTCGGTTCATCCAAAAGGAGCACGTCGACCGGATCGAGCATAAAGCGTGTGAGAAACAACTTCGCGCGCTGTCCGCCGGAAAGGGCATTCGGAGAGTGCTGCATTTCGTCGTAGGAAAAATTCATGCTTCCTAGGAAGGTGCAGATTCGAGCAATCTCATCCCGCGCACCATCCGAACCGGACAAGAACTCAATTGCACTCCGTGCCTCGCCGAGAATCTGCATGTAGTTCTGGGGCATATACCCGACGTGCAGTCGGGGAGGGATCGCCCTATGGATCACTTGAAGCAAGGTCGTTTTGCCGATTCCGTTGGGACCTACGATCGCGATCTTTTGCGGTCCGTCGATCGTCAAATGGATGGTTCTGGCCAGCAAACGATCGCCCGCTGTCAGATTTTCGAGATGCAGATCAAGCACACGGGTTCCGCTGTGGATGCGAGTTTCAGGCCGAAAGCGCATGAAAATTCCTTCTTCACGTTCCGGGCGCTGCGTGCGATGCTCATCTTCCCGTTCAAAGCGTTCGCGCATCGATGTCAGCGACTTCATTTTCTTTTTGAGGAGTCGTCCGGTCGCGGGATCCTGACGCGTGATGACACGTTGCTTATGCTGCACGCGCTCAAAGATCTGTTGAAACCGTTCTTGCTGTGCTTTACGTTCGCTCTCTTCCTTCCTTGCTCGTTGTTCTTGGATCTGAAACCGCCGATTTCGCTCATCGACATACTCTCGATATCCCCGGTGCGCGACAGTGACCCTCGGCTCGGTACGATGCGACAATTGTTCGATGTGGATGATGGTATCGGCTACGGCTTCGAGCAGACGTTCGTCGTGCGAAATCAACAAAAGGGGAATTTCGAGATGGCATAGAAAATCCTCCAGCCAACAGACGGTATCCCGATCGAGATCGTTCGTCGGTTCATCCAGCGTCAGAATGGTCGGTTCCTTCAGCAGTTCGATGAACAGAGCCATTTTGATCCTTTCGCCCCCGGAAAGACTGCGGAAATCGCGAAACGGAGAAATCAGGTCTTCCGAAATTCCGATCGAATCGAGCAATCGATAGTAACGGCGGTAACAATCGGCATCACGAGCCGGTGCAACGAGGTCTTCGGTGGAACTCCGGAGCATGGATTCGGAAAAGAGTTGCGGGACATAACCGATGCGCTCTCGATGGCATAAAATGCTTCCCGATCGGATCAGATAGTCCTCGGTTCGAGTCGGGTCGACGATCGTCTGCAAAAGAGCGGATTTGCCGTTGCCTTCCTCGCCGATGATGGCGACTTTTTGGCCGGGCTGCAGTGAAAAGGAGAAGTCCTTTAATAGGATCCGATGATCCGTTTTGAGTGTGAGAGAAAGGTTTTGAATCGACAACATAAACAGACCTCCCAGGAGGGATTCCGCGGCAATTCAAGTCCAAAGGACCGATATTTGAATCGCTCGATCGGGTCTACTTGTTGTTCATTCCAACCTCCGCAATGAATTTGTTTCAGTATATCACAAATTATTCCATCGACAAATCGTAGTTTTCGCGGTAAAATGCCTATGGAACAAGTCGGAATTGAGTCGATCGGTATACCGACCAGATTTGTTCACGATTTTTTATCAATTCGTTATTTGACTTCTCGGCGGCCGAGTGATATGATTCCTACAGTGTTTTCATTCCAAATTTGTTATGGAATGAAGGGATGCCCTGAAATAGAGTGATATCAACAATAGGAGGATCAAATGGAAAAGCAATTCAACCAGTATCTGTCGAATCTCGTTGTTTGGACCGTAAAGCTTCACAATATTCATTGGAATGTGAAAGGTGAGCTTTTCGTTCCGGTGCATGAGTTTACGGAGGCGGAGTACGACAAATCGTTCGCTCGCATCGACGAGGTTGCCGAGCACATGAAGATGTATGACCACATGCCGGCTTCCACTCTGAAAGAGTACATGGAGCTCGCAACGATCAAAGAAGAGCCGACTCGCAGCTTCGAGTGCAAAGAAGCGCTCAAGATCGTTTTGGATGACATGGAAGCACTCCGCAAGGAAGCGACCGATCTCCGCAATGCAGCGGATGAGCAAGGTTGGTTCAGTGCGGTCGCATTGTTCGAAGACCATGTCAACGATTACAACAAGCAAATCTGGTTCCTGAAATCGATGCTGGCGTAACAGCGGCGAACGCAAACCACGATAAACACATAACCGTCAAGGATAGAAATGAGCCGAAAGCGCATATGAGACGTGAGTTTCATTGCGCTTTTTTGTATCGTTTTGAATCCGTGGATTATAATTGAAAAAGAGGCGGAAGGGGAATGAGAACGAGGCACGGTTCCTTCGAATCGAGTCCGATCAATCGAGGAGGAATGAAATGGAAGAAAAACTGAGAGAGGAACTTCGTCAAATTTGGCTCCAAAACAGCAAGACCGAACGGAAAGAGAAACTGGAAGCGGTGGTGCATCCGATCTTAGAGGAATCGCCTCAGCGTCTCCTCGATCTTTGTGACGGGCACATCGGAGGACTTCCGGATGTCAATCTCCTGAGAAAAGCGAAGGACGATGTCGAAGATTTTGTGTTTATGAACATCAGCACCGGCTCCTATTACTATTCCACTGTGGAGAAGGAACCGCCTCATCCCGATTCGAGAGCGATTAAAAAAATTTACCGAGAACTCCTCCGGATTTTGGGTTTGGGCGACAAGGAGATTCAAACGATCCTAAATCGCACCTCGCGCCACGACGAATACAATGCGGAACCTGCGCTGACTTTGCTCGACATACTGATCGATGCCAACCTTTGCGCCGCGATTGACTGGAAGTTCGGGCCGGACGATGTCGAATACAATCTCAATTTGATCACGAAACGGCTCAAGATGGCGCCGATTCGAGACTTTCCGCCGTATGAGGAGGGACAGCCGCTCGGTTATGAGGCGATTGTGGAGGTGATCCGAGAGTGTGACCATGCAGCGGTCACTCTCTTTGATGGCGATGAGATCCTCGTCTTCCTGACGACGGAGGAATCGGCACCCAAAGTAAAGGCGAAACTCGAGGAACTTTCCGAATTTTGGGATCTCGAAGACATCGAGGTTGTGACGGGCTGAGCATATGAACGATCGGGGCCTGGGGGATCGGCTTTTGCCAAGAGGCGATGCAGTCCCGAAATGGTTATCCAAGCCGGGTGGGGATTTCAATGTCAGTTTACGCGGGAAACCTATCGAGCGTTTTTTCGGGATATGGGGTATGACGCGCATTTCTTTGTAGCGGAGGGTCGGATTCCTTGCGCTGTCGCCGTCATTCCAAATCAAAAATAAAGTCGCGGTTCATGGGAAATGCTCCTTTCGTAGGGGTTGAAGCTCCATACAGCGATCGGAGATGATTACTTTGATGTCCAAAGTGTTTTATTTGTAATGAATTGCTGTCGTAATTCGTGAGACTAAGTGGTAAAATGTAAAATAAGAGGAACATTGAATGCCGATTCATGTTTCATTTCATTCAAGGAGGACTTATGAGGAAGCTAATTGCGTTGTTGCTGTCGCTTTTGCTGATCGTCAATGTCGTCTCGTTTGCAGGCGCTTATGACGAGCCCGGGCTTACAGGCGGGCAACTCCTGAAGAAGTACGGATTCGTTCAAGGAAACGAGAAGGGCGAACTGAACGAACACAAACCGTTAAACCGTGCAGAACTCACAGCGCTCTTGGCGCGGATGTACGGCGTCAACGACGAAGCCAGAGCGTACAAAGCGGGCTCCGGTTTCAAAGATGAATCAAAGTTCGGATGGGCGAAGGGATACATCGCCTACGCTAAAATGAAAGGATGGATGAAGGGCGAAGCCGGGGGAAATTTCAACAACTTCGGTCAGGTCAGCGGGGAGCAGCTCGCGACCGTCCTGCTTCGTGTGTTGAACCGTCCGGAAAAATGGGGCGAGAACATCGGTCGAATGGGTGCATTGGGCGTCGTAATTCCAAGTGGTAAGTTGACTCGCGGCCAAACATTTGCGGCGATATGGTCCGTGGTATCGGAGCCGATTATGGCGGATGGTTCGACACTCGGCGTCAATCTCGGAAAACTTGTTCCGAAACAACCGGATCCGATCGCGTTGGGGATCGCAGAAATTAAAACGGTCGGTCTCCGAGACATCCATGTCAAATTCAACCAACCGATTCAAGATCGAGAGCCGAGCGTCGAAGTCCTCGGGCTGCCGCTCGGTATCGAGAAGCGTTTTCCTGAAAACGACGACAAGGTCGTTGTGCTGTCGCTCAACAAGTCGATGGTCAATCAAAAGGAATACACACTCAAGATCGGTCGCGTTTACCCTAAGGATACCCGAACGTCTCCGATTGTTGCTTGGGTCGAGAAAAAGTTCACGGCTCTCGACGCGTCGATGCCTGTAGTGGAGTCCGTCCGATTTAGCGGTACCAAACACATCGAAATCACATTCTCCGAGCAAATGGCGTCTCCAACGACCGGTAAAGTCGAAGTGAAGCAAGGCAACACCACGCTTTCCGTCAATAACGCCAATGCGAGAGTGAGCGGAAACAAGGTCGTCGTCGAACTGTTCTCGGTTCTGACGCAGGGTAAGGATTATACGATTACGGTCAGTGATTTCAAGGACTTTGCGGGCTATTCCAACAAGATCGAGACGGTCAATCTGGCATATGGCAAAGACAGTTCTGCGCCGACCGTTACTCGCGTTTCCGGAAACAACGAATATGTGACGATCCAGTTCTCAAAACCGGTTAAGGGCGCGAGTCTGACGAACTTTGCGCACTCGTTCCCGAACTATCATCCGGTTCTGATCCAAGCGGACGGAGGCGCATTCAACAGCAATCAATTCTACGATAAGTTGTTTGTCACGTTCTACCAAGGAAATGCATCCGATAAACCGCTGCCATCGGGAGAAGTCAAGTTTATGGTATTCGGTAAGTCGAGCGGCGGTACGATCGTGGACGCTTGGGGCAATGCGCTTCAAGACCAGACGCTGACCGTCACGATTACCGGCAACAACGATCCGCTCGCCGCAACAATCAAGGCTCTCAGCGGGACGCAGATCGAAGTCGAGTTCAGCAAAGCGGTCAAGAATCTGACCTCTGCCGATTTCCGAATCAAAAAGACCAACGGATCCGGTATCGGATTCACGGTGACCAAGGTCTCCGACAAGAAATACCATCTTGTCTTGAATCAACCGGTTACGAGTGAAACGCTGAATGTCGAGATCCTCAAAGCGGTCGATACGACAGCAAATGCAAGTGAACTCAAAAATTACAAGATCGACATCGTGTTTGGCGATACCGAGGCACCTAAGATTGACAGTGTCGTCGTCGTTCCGGTGATCCAGAGTGCGGTTGAGGTGGCGCGCGAGCTCGTCATCACCTTCGAGAAGGACGACACGAGCAGCGACGCGATCGTGGGTTCCAATTACAAGGTGACAAACGGTAGCCTCTATTACAATTTGAGCGGAACCGGAGAGTTTGTAGGCGGCTCGAATATCGTAAAATTCGTGTTGCCTAAGAGCTCCACAGATGCTGCAATGTATGCGTTGCTCGCATTCAACGGAACCAATGCTCTCCTGGCGGACAACATCAAGGACAATGCCGGAAATGTTATGCCGACAAAATCTCACATCATTCAAGATTCGGGCAGCCTGGATCTGTATGTCGATGAAGCCATCACGTTCTCGGATTACAACGGTACCGGTCGAGATGGCATCGTTCTGTTCATGACGAGCGGAGTCCGCGAAGTCAAGGACATCAACCGCATTACAACAAGTTTCGCAACCAAGTTCGACTCCGTCGAAATTGTCGGCAACAAAGTGTACCTAATGGCTTCGACCGACATCCCGAAGTATACGGACGGAACGCATACCATTGACGTTCCTGCCGGAGTGATCGTTTCCGACCTCGGAAGGGACAACATCGCGGATTCAGGTCGCGGCATCATCGACGGCTATGCTCCGGACTTTGCTCGTGATTCTTCGGATCAAAGTAAGATCGATGTCTCCAATTACCTTGCAAATTGGCTTGTGATGGACTTTTCCGAGCCGTTGGATTCGCCTGGAAACGTCAACGATCTCCTTACCATGGCGTTCAAGGTCACACAAACCTCCGGTTCGACGACGAAAGAACTGGTTCCTTATGTCGATTTTAGAATCGAGCTGGACTTGGTACGTTTCAATAATGCCGACATCAAGTTGCTCGGTGCGGTAGCAAACGGAGACCTCTTTGTGATCGAGTGGAAGGGAAGCGAGTACCTCAAGGACAAAGCACTCAATAAGTTCAAGGTGGCTCCGGGTATCTACGGTCAAGTAGAATACAACAATTAAGGTGTTCTTTCAACCGGGCGTCATTCCGTCGTCTCGTTGGAAACCGAATGCTCTCCGGGAATCGACCCGGAGAGCGTTTTTTCTCTTGCGGCACTCGGAGGCATTCTCGTAGAATCGGGAATGTAGATGTCGGGTGTCGAAACCACTACAAAAAGGAGGTAATATGAGTCACGTGACATTTCGGAATGCGGAGCGCAAAGATACGGCGTTGATTTTAGAGTTTGTACGGGAACTCGCGGAGTATGAAAAAATGCTCGACCAAGTCGTAGCGGATGAGCGGATCTTGGAAGAATGGCTCTTTGATCGGAAAAAGGCTGAGGTGATCTTTGCCCTCGAGGATGGGAACGAAGTGGGATTTGCGCTGTTCTTTCACAATTTTTCGACCTTTCTCGGGAGAGGCGGAATCTATCTCGAGGATCTCTATGTCAAACCGCAATCCCGGGGAAAGGGCTACGGGAAGGCGCTTCTCAAGAAACTGGCGGCAATTGCGGTCGAGCGAGGCTGCGGTCGCTTGGAATGGTGGTGCCTCGACTGGAATCAGCCGAGCATCGACTTTTATTTGTCGCTCGGAGCCGAAGCGATGTCCGATTGGACGGTTTATCGCATCGCCGGGAAAACTCTCGTCGATTTGGCGCAATAAAAAACCGATCGATCCCCACTCGGAAGATCAATCGGGCATGGATTATGGTCGCCGGGTAACCTAGCGCTCCGGACTCCATTTGAATTCGTTCTTAGCGTAAGTCAGTACAGTGAGCGCGGTTAGGATCAAAATGCCGGCGATCAGAGTGATGGGAACCGGTTGAAGCAGATGCCCGAAGACTTCGAGGCGTACCCCGATCCCGATGAATGCCCAGATGAGTGAAAGCGGAAGAACGGTGTTTCGCAGTTTGGTCTGAAGCATCGATGTAGCGAGCACCGCGATCACGACAGCAAGGAGAATCCATAAATCCGTCGAGAGTCCCAGCCAACTCCATCTCAGCTTTACCAGCATCGCATACACATTGACGATGGTTGCGATGGTGAGCCATCCCAGGTGGATTCCGAAGGCGACTGCCGGCAATGCTGTTCCTCGGCTCTGCTTGCGCACTTTATCACAGATCCAAAAGAGACAAACCCAATATCCGAGGATCATCAGCACGGAGGCTTCGATCCACTGCGCACAGAACACGATGTTCCAAAGGACATTGAAGAAGTACATCCCCCAAAGGAAGGGTGTGATTTCATCGGTCAGCTTGGATGTTTCCGGATGCGAAGCCTTGCGTATCATCTGTACGATCGTTGCAAAGAGCAACAGGTAGATGACACCCCAGATGGAGAATGTGTAACCTGCGGGTGTGATCGACGTTTGATACATCTGAGAGACCTCTTTTTGCGGTGCGAGCCAAGGAAACAAGCCCGATGCAACGAGGTAGTTCAAAACGATCACGACGAGGAATCCGGCGAGGCTGATCCAAGATTTTTGTTTTGTCGTCATATTTCCCCCTTTTTAAAAAAAACCCTCATGTTCATTATATTGGAATTATGTCCTGCTGTAAAATGGAAGCCGCCAACCCTCGGCGCGTTGTCGGATTTCAATGAAGTCGCGATAGATTCCTTCGCGAGTGCTGAGTTCCGAATGGGTGCCGGATTGCACGAGACGCCCTTCATCGATGACCAAGATTTGATCGGCATGTTCGATTGTGTTGAGGCGATGCGCAATGGTGACGACGGTCTTGCCGCGGGTCAGTTCGCTGAGCGCATCTTGGATCAGATGCTCGTTTTCGGGGTCGATGCTCGCTGTCGCTTCGTCGAGCAAGATGATCGGTGCGTCCTTTAATATGGCGCGTGCGATGGAGATGCGTTGCTTTTCTCCCCCTGAGAGAGAAGAGCCTCCTTCCCCGATCACGGTGTCATATCCGTCCGGCAGTGCGAGGATAAAATCGTGACAGCGCGCTTTTTTTGCCGCGGCGATCAATTCCTCTTCGCTCGCGTCGGCTTTGCCGAAACGGATGTTGTTGCGTACGGTATCCTGAAAAAGATAGACGGACTGAAAGACCATGCTGATGTGCTTGAGCAAACTGTCGCAAGTAAGTCGGCGTACATCGATTCCGCCGACCTCGATCGACCCGCGATCCACATCATAAAACCGCGTCATCAGATGACAGATGGTCGATTTGCCGCTGCCGGATGCCCCGACGATCGCCGTCATCGAATGCTCCGGAATCGTGAAGTCGAGGTGATGGAGTACCGTTCGCTCCCCATATGAGAAGGAGACATCGCGAAAGCGGATGTCGAAGCGCTCGAGAGGCAGATCGCCTCCGTCCTCGTCGATGAAACGCGCATGGTGAATCGCTTCCAACTTGTCCATCGATGCATCGATCAGGCCGAGCATGTAAACCGAGTCGCTCATGGTCTCGACGGAACCGAAGATCAAGAAGGCGAAAAGTGCAACCATCAAGAAGTTTGCGAGAGACATCCCGCCTTGGACGGCGGAAACTCCTGCGAGCAAAATCAGCAGCACGCTCGCGAGTTTCAACGCGGTGAGATGGGCGCAATTGTTCGGGACGACGCCATGTTCGATGTCGAGGTTGGTTTTTTTGTGGTGTTCGCAGGCGCGCATCCAAGACGCGATCGAGATGCCCTCTTGACCGTAGGACTTCACGAGAGGGAGTCCGTGAATGTATTCGAGAGCAGCGTCCGTGAGTTGGGTCTGCGATTTTTGTTTGATCGGGGCGTAGTGCCGACTGTGTTTGCTGATCAAGTTCAGGAAGAGCCAGGAAACGGCTGCACCGCCGACGATGGCGAGCGCGCCCGTCGGGAAAAAGAACGCCATCATCGTGAGGATGGCGATCAAACTGATGTACCCGTTGACCACGGCGTCGATCAATTTCATCCCCATCAATTCCAGCGCCGAAAGATCCCCGGTGATCGTCGTCAAGATGTCACCCGTGCTGTGTTCCGTAAAGTACCCGAGGGAGACACGCTTGAGGATATCGCCGATTCTGAGACGTTCTTCGGCGGCGACCTCATCGCCGATGCTCTCTTGGAGACGTGCTTTCCAGTAGGAGAAGAAAAAGCGCAGAAGGATGGAGAGTACGATGCCGCCGAAGGAAAGCGCGATGGTCGTCCCATCGAGCATTGCTTCCCCTCTTTGATCGGCAAGCACGCGCCCGAGCGCCCAGGCGGCGATCAGAATCGGAAGCGATGCGCTCCATACGGAAAAGAAGGAGCAAATGCACCCGAGAATCAGGCGCTTGCGGTAGTCCTTTGCCCAATGCAAAATGCGTTTCAGAGAACGGATCATGGGCGACCTCCTTTCGCGACGGTCCATTGCTTGGAACCGATGTGAGCTTCCCACATCGAGCGGTACAATCCGTTTTGTGCGAGCAAATCTTCATGTCTGCCGGCTTCAACCGGATTCCCCTTCGAGAGCACGAGAATCTGATCGGCATGTTGGATGGTCGATAGCCGATGCGCTATGACGAGGAGCGTTTTTCCTTGCGTGAGTGCGGCGATCGATTGCTGGATCTGCTCTTCGCTCTGCGGATCGGTAAAGGCGGTCGCTTCGTCCAGCAACAGAATCGGGGCATTCTTTAAGATGGCGCGTGCGATCGAAATGCGCTGTTTTTCTCCTCCGGAAAGGAGTTTGCCGGCTTCGCCTGCTGAGGTCTCGTAGCCATGTTCGAGCTTTCGTATAAAGTCATGGCAACAAGCGGCCTTTGCAGCGGCTTCGACTTCCTCGATCGAAGCATCGGGTTTGCCGAGGCGGATGTTCTCCAAAATAGAGCAATCAAACAAAAAATTGTCCTGCGTGACAAAGCTGACGAGGCGAGAAAGTTGCTTGAGCGGGATGTGGCGTACATCGACGCCGCCGATGGAAATGCTTCCTTCGGAGACATCCCGGAATCGAGCGATCAGCTTGGTAATCGTCGATTTTCCTCCGCCGGACGGTCCGACGATCGCGGTAAAACTTCCCTGCGGCACCTGAAAATCGAGTCGGTGCAGAACATGGTCTTTGGGATCGCCCGTATACGAAAAACTCACGCCGTCGAATCGGATGTCGGCCGCAGTCGCGCCCTCCGCGGTCGCATCACCCCCGACCGGTGCTCCCGCCGATGTGGCCGCCGCATCCCCTGCATCCGGCAGAGTCTCCAACTTGAGCAGTTCGAGCGCTCCCAGCACATTGTATTTCATCGATTTCATCTCCGAGATGAAGGCGGTCGCCCGGATAAAGACCGGAAGCATACTGAGCGCAAGGACCAGACACATCATCAGTTCGACGGAGCTGAGATCGCCCGACCGATAGAGCAACAGTCCGACCGGCAAGGTGCCGAGGAAGGTCGTCGGCAGGATGGAAAGGATCAGATTCATTCCCTTCCAGGAACTGCGGAACCAATCCAGTATGAAGTCTTTGTACGAAAGCACTGCAGCGGCGTATTTCTCATAGGAGCGCGTCGACTGATTGAAGGTCTTGACGACTTCGATCCCGCGGACATATTCGACGATGACGCTGTTGATTCGATCGCTGGCTTCGCGGTAGGCGGCGTATTTCGCCTCAAAGTCCCGATTGGTCAGCATCATCGGGATCGCGGCGACGGGCACGGTGACCATCGACGCCAGCCCCATCCGCCAATCGATGGTGAAGAGGTAGCCGACGACCCCGATGGCCAGGACCGAGCTCCGGTACCATGTGAGCCAAGGGGCGCTCGATGCCTTCGACCTGCTCGACCATCGTGTTTTTGAGACGGCCGACGGAATCCCCGGTGACCTTCCCGAGCGGCGCTTTCATCAAGCGATCGGCGATGGCGCGCCGCAGCTGCACGAGAATCTGATAGGCAGCGCTGTGCGAAAGCGACGTGGACAGCCCGAAAAAGAGGTAATGGACGAGGTAGCCGAGCGCGGCGACGCCGCTCCACCAAAGTATCACTTGGATCCGGGGTACCTCAAAAATGAAGTGATGCAAAATCCGATAGAGACAGAGATAAGGGACAAATCCGCCGACGACGCTGATGAGCGAAGTGATCCCCGATCCGATCATCTTCCATTTTCCTTCCGCGGAGAAGGAGAAGAGAGCGGTAAGCCAGTTGTTTGATTCACGGTTTGATTTCATTGTTGCCTTCCTATGATTGTGACAGCGATCGACAGTCCATGGGGACGAATCGCTTGGATGGCTCTATTATAGGTTGCTTACTGCAAATCCTCCTCTCCATCCGGACGGAAAGCCTCCAATTGGACAGGAAATTTTCGATAGGCGAGGGGGGTGTTGCCCATGACGGCCTTAAACGCGGCAGAAAACTTACCGGGACTCTCATAACCGACCGCCCCGGCGATTTCGGCGATGCTCAGCGCGTGGTCTTCTCGCAGGAGCTTGGCGGCATGGTGCATCCGCAGGGTCCGCACATAGGCAAAAATCGAGTTGCCGTAGATGGACTTAAAGCAGCTCTTCATCGCGGTCAGCGGCAGATCGAAGCGCTTGGCCAGGTATTCCAAGGTGTAATGCTCCGTGAAATGGTCGGTCAGGAACTTTTGAATCTCCTTGACTTTCTCGACCTGGCGGCGATAAAAATACGGCCGGGTCTCTTTGTTGTGCGGCGAAAGCTCGAGCGCATCGAGATAGAGCAGCAATTCCAGGATTTTGACGCGCAGATAAAAGGGCTTGATCTGGAGCGGAACGGTGTACAGCTCCGAAAAAATATGCTCGATGGAGGGCTCGCCCGGGATCACGAAGGGATGCTGATCGTCGCAGTATTTTTGTTGAATGGCGTAGAGATCGACCGGGAAACCGGGCATCGCGTCCTGCAGCGACTTGTTGGCAAGCTTCAGATCGAAGACGATGGAGATGCCGTGGAAATGTTTGGTCGGCATTTCCATGCGCCCGCAGTGGTGAAGGCGCCGATCGACCTTGAGGTCACCGGCTTGGAAGTAGCTGTAGACCCCGCTTTGGATCTCCTGCTCGATGCGGCCTTCGCGGCAGTGATCGATGCAGAGGATGTCGCGGTCGGGTTGGAAGCCGGACTCGCATGACTTCATGTGAAAGTCGTTGGTTACCACGGAAACACCCGGGAGCACTTGGTAAAAGGTCATCATCCCGTCGCCGGTGAGGTCGGCGATGCGCAGCACCTGGCAGTGTTCGTCGAGGGTGATCGCCTGATGCTTCGCGTTGGGGAACGGTCGGCTGGGTTTGGTATGTTTCATAGTCCCTCCTGGGATGCGCGTGAGCCCAAAGCTATGCGCGTGGTTGTGGCCGAAGCGGGAGGAGTCGGTTGCAGGTCGCGTTTAAGAATTCCACATCGTGCGACACGACAAAGAGGATGTGCCCGTCAGCGGAAAGTTGCTGGAGTAGGGCGCTCACCTCCATCATATGGCGGTAATCCAGACCGCTGGTCGGCTCGTCAAAGATCAGAATTTGCCGGCGCGAGAGCACGGCGGCTGCGACGGCGAGACGTTGTTTTTGCCCGCCGGACAGAGTCATCGGATGGGCGTCTCGGTAGTCCAGCAGGTCGAACCGCTCCAGGACGCACTCGATCTCCTCACGATACGCATTGCGCGCGGAGAGCTCACATTCTTCCCACACGCTGTCGGTGAACAGCTGGTGGTTGACATCCTGCATCACCAAGGCGCAGAGCTTTTGCCGGGCGCGTGGCGGCTGCGGCTTGCCTTCCCAGTGAACGATGCCGCCGCTTTCTCGGATGCCCTCTCGGAGCAGACCGCTGAGGCACAGACAAAAGGTCGTCTTTCCCGCCCCATTGGGTCCCGTAATACCGATGATATCACCTTTTTGCGCCGAAAGGTGGATGTTGTGCAGGATCGCCTGCGTTTTGTAAGCAAACGACAGATCCTCGATGAGGAGGTCCGGAAGATTGCCCTGCGGTCGGGAGGCCGGCGCTTCGCCGAGGCGAAGAGAGGGTCCGGTGATCGACCGGAGTCCGAGTTCGATGCGCTGGGTTTCGGTCAGGTTCCGGAATTCCTCCCCCGTCCAGCGATGTTCGAGTCTGCCGCGTCGGAAGTAGCAGACATCATCGACCAGATGCGCGAGATAGTGGAGCCGGTGTTCGGCGATGACGACGGTGTGACCATGGTCTTTCGCCTTGGCGATCTGATGTTGCAAGGTTTCGATCGCTGCCGCGTCCAGATTGGCGGAGGGCTCGTCCAGCACCAGGATCTGTGGACGCATGGCGTACACCGAAGCAAAGGCGAGAGCCTGCTTTTCACCCCCCGACATGGAAAAAATGCTTCGATGTTCGAGATGCCGGATGCCCAGCGCCTCTACCGTCTCCTGCACGCGGGCGCGGATCTGCTCCGGAGGCAGTCCCTCGTTTTCCAAACCGAAGGCGAGCTCGCTGTCCGAATCGAGGTGGAAGAACTGGGATTTGGGATTTTGAAAGACGGAGCCGACTCGCTGCGCAAGCTCATACATCTTGAGCCCCGACACGGGCTGCCCTTGGATCGCGACTTCTTCGGTATCGCCTAGTCCCGGGGTCATGTGCGGGATGATGCCGTTGATCAGCCTGGTAACGGTGGTTTTGCCGCCTCCGCTCTCGCCGCAAAGCAGCACGCATCGGCCCGGTGCGATCTCCAAATTGAGGTCGTTCAGAACGAAGGGTCCATCGGTGTAACGAAAATTCAGGTTGTGGATGCGGATCATGGGCTCCTCCATTTAGACAAGAAAAACCGACGCGATCCACATCGCGCCGATCAAAAGGACGGCGTAGTCGGCCGGAGTGCGGCGAAGCTGCACGGCGCTCGTCTTCTTCGCCGGGTTCTCGATTCCGCGTGTGACGGCGGCGGCAGAGAGTTCCTCAACCGTCGTGGAAGCGGACATCAGGAAGGGCACGAGGAGTGCCTCCGCCTTTCTGGATCCGGGAATGTCGCGGAGCCGCATCGCGTTGCGGATGTGCCGCAGTTCCTCCCGCATCGCCGGAAAGTAGCGAATCGTCACCGACAGCGGAATGATCAGCGCTTGCGGCAATCTCCAGCACCGCATCGCCAACACCACCTCGTGAAGCGAGGTCGTCCGGATCAGCAGAGCCGCAGCCATCAGACTCGGAAACATCTTGATGCTGTAATTGACCGTGATCGCAAACAGAGCGATCAACGCCCGCGGAGCGATCGGAAGCAGGAAATGATGGATTCCCGCGAGCACCGCGCCCGCCAGCGTAAACCGCAGCAATGTTTTTCCGCAGCGCGACGCGAGAAGCAGCAGGGCGAGAAATCCGAGATAGGGATAGGTGACCTTCATTCCGGTATCGAGAAAGAGGATGAGGTTGGAGATGAGGAGCAACAAGATCTTCGTTCTCGGGTCGAGACGAAGTCTCCATTCACCGAACATCTAGAGTATTCCTGCCTTTGCGAAATGCTTTTTGAACATCGATTTGGCGATCAGACTGCCGATGAGACCGCCGACGATCGGAGCGATCATCAATACGACCAGCATCATCGGGGACGTGAGCGATTGCAATGTTTCGATGTAAGCCGCCGGGATTCCCTTCGCCGAGATCTGAGCAAAGAAATGATCGCGGAACAACCACACCGGCAGTGGGGACCCCGTCATCCCGTAGGAGAACAGGATGAACGCGATCGCGTTGCCACGAAAGCTGTGGTACTTGATCGTCCAACGCATGATTTCGGCAAGCAGACAGCCGATGGCGAAGGTCGTGAGGATCACGACGGTGAATTGACCGGTCGCATAATAAAGCAACCCGGTGATCAGTCCCATCAAGATCACGACTCCCGGTTTCCGCACTCGGGAGCAGAGCAGCAGAAAGGGGATGCCGGCGAGAATCGCGACGATTCCGGGCATGAGAATCCATAGAATCGGGATCATTCCCATCAGCATGCCGATGAAGCTCAGCGCGAAATAAATCGCTGAGAAGATTCCGATTTGGATGAGGTCTTTTCCGTTGAGTTTCCAAGATGTAGGGTGGGACATGGTTCCTCCTGACTGTGTTAGCGTTTGCTAACCTCGGGTGATGCACCGAGGCGCTTACTTCCAGTATAAGGGCCGGCATCCGATTCGACATCTCCAAACGGTCATTTTTTGCCCGATTGGTCAATGTATTTCTCCTGTCACGCGAAAGGGTTATAATAAGAGTGGACGATTGGAATTTTGCGGAATCAATCGACCATAAACTCAGCAAACGATCGAAAGGAGGAGCTATGGCAAAATATCTCGTCACGGCGGTGATCGCTCTGTTGTTGATCTTCGCAACGGCTTGTCAATTTTCGGGAGGAAAGGAGCTTCCTCCGGAGACATCCTCGGACGCCGGATCGACTGCGCCGACCGGACCATCTGCGCCGACTGCGCCGCAGCCGTCACAGCCTTCGCAGGTGCCCGATCTCGGGACTTTGGGGTCTTACCAATTCTCCTTCTCCGGGGGGCTGGCAAACGACTATTACGAAGCGCGTGTGGAGCGCGATGCAGAGGGAAAGCTCTGGTTTTATGAAATTCCGGCGCTCGGAGGATGGGCGAATGACGAACGGGTCGGCTATCGCTACGCGATGCAGGACGATGCGTTGGAGCGCATCGAAAAGCATCTCAAGGAGCAGGGACTTTGGGTGTCGGAGCCGTTTCCTTCCCCGGATCCGGTGGTCATGGACGGTCTCACCTACTCGTGGGGATTTTCAACCGAACAAGGGTATTTCAATATCTACAATGGCATGGGCGCCGAAGCTTCGGTGAGCAAACGACTTCACGAACTCACTGTATTTGTTGAAGCCCTGCGCGGAAATGCGGCGAGGGAAAAGGATCCGGCAACCGCACCGCTGAAGCCGGAAGACATCGTCGGGATCCAACTGCAGTCCGGTTCGCGCAGTGCGATGTTGCTCTCGATCCCGGGAAAGCAGGACTTTCACATCGATTCCGTCGGGAAGGATGTCGCGAATCTGTCCTATGAGGAGCTTCTGGAACAAGTGCTCGCCAAGTACAAAGAAGCGGAAGGAAAGTGGGGCGCGGAAATCTGGGATCGGTATCCTCTGGCGATGCCTTCCGGCGCTGAGGTCGCCGAAGGATACTACCGCCTTGCTCTCCTCGTGCGACAGGAGGAGGAACCGGATGCGTTCCGCATGGTCACGAAGCTGAATGAATCGGTGTCAAAGGATGCCGCCGCTTGGATCGAATCGATCTTCGAGTTGCTGCAAACTCATTCGAAATAGGTCGTCCGGTCGCAAGGACCGCTTTGGAGGCGCAATGACTCAAATTCTTTTCGGCGCTGCGATCGCCGTGCTGTTCGCCGCGTTTCTTCTGTGGCGACGGCGGAAACGACGGCCGGATCTCGGAGAGCTGCGATCGTATCACTACATGACTTCCGGCGGGATGATCAACAGCCACTATGAGATCCGCTTGGAGCGAGATCCCGCGGGACGGCTGTGGTGGTATGAGATCGACGCGAAGGAGGAGGAGCCGTTCGAGAAGCGGATCGCGTACCGCTACGCCTTGCCGGAAGATACCTTGGAGCGACTGGAACACCATCTTAAGGAGGCCGGACTCTGGGTCGCGCAGCCTTTTGCGGCGGCTCGCGTGGAAGTCCGGGACGCTCCGCCCCATGTCTGGAGTTTCTCGACGGACCGCGGTTATTTCCCAATCTGTTCGGCGATGCTCCCCGACGATCGGGTGCGGGATCGACTGCATGATCTCAATTGCTTTGTCCGCTCGCTCCGCGGGGATGCGGTGCGCGAAAAGGACCCGTCGTACCCGCGGCTCAAGGCGGATGAAATCGTCGGGATCGAGGTAAGCGACGGCTTACGCAGCGCGCGGATTTGCATCCTTCCGGAAGAAAGGGAACTGCTGGTCGACGGAAGCGAGCGCGTGCCGCTCGCGACCGGCGAGGAACTGTTTCGCCGGGCTCTCGATGAGTACGCCGTGCGATTGGCGTCGTTTGGAGATGCGATCTGGGATCGGTATCCTCTCGACGAGCCGAGCCCCGGGCTGCCGGTACCATCAAACTCCGAGTCGCCGGGTTACCGCATTCATCTGCTCGTTCCAAGCGAACAGATCGGCACGCGCTATGACGCGATCAGAAAACTCGGCGATCCCGCGCCGCAAAGCGGCGTAGCGCTGATACAAAGTATTTACAGGCTTTTGGACGAACAGTCGAAGGAGTTGCAGAGGATGGAGATGCAATAATCTTTGCGCTAAAACGGAGCCTTGGCGATCAGGCTTTTACATAGGTATCAAATGTCGGACGGTCGCGGTGTCGGATGAGAGCATCACCTGAAGCGGCTTTCCCTGCTCCTTGCGGATCGTGTCAAACAACTCCGGCGTCAGTTCCGCTACCTCGGATTCTTCGATTTTAAGGTAGCTGTGTCGATTGTGAAAACGGTTTTCATATATTTGCATACTCGGCTCCGACGGGTTTACTGTTCCGATCTTAGCACAGATAAGGGACGATGTCTAAGAACACATGGGCAACGATTTTTGCATATTTTCATGCAAAAATCGTTGCCTTTTTGTTTCTGCGCATTACGGGGTGAGAGAATGAGAGCGTGAAACGCGGTCACCGACTATGGTATCGGGATTGTTCTTCGATTGAAGCTCTGGCACGGGAGTTGCAAATATGTCGGTCATCATTCATGCCGAGAGGCAAGGGGGAAGTATGAGAACAGAGAACATTCGGGTAGGAATCTGGGGATTCGGCGCGATGGGAAGCGGCATGGCGCGTATGCTTCTGACCAAGACCGGGGTCGAGATCGTCGGGGTATGCGATCTGAGTCCGGACCGCGTCGGCAAGAGCATTTTCGACGTGTTGGGCATTGAGCGGGGCGACCGTGCCGATGTGATCGTGACATCGAGTATCGACGAAGCGCTCGACGGCAAGCGTGTCGACCTCTGCCTCTGCGCGACCGACTCCTTCACCGCCAAAGCGTTTCCAAGGCTCAAGACCGTGCTCGAGAAAAAGATCAATGTCATCTCGACGGCGGAAGAAATGTCGTATCCGCAAGCCCAAAATCCGGAGCTCGCGGCCGAACTCGATCGCGTCGCGCGTGAAAACGGCGTCACCATCCTCGGTACGGGCATCAACCCCGGACTGATCATGGACTTGCTTGTCGTCGTACTGACGGGTTGTATGACCGATCTGACACATGTCGAAGCGAAGCGGGTCAACTCGCTGTCGCCATTCGGACGTGCCGTCATGGAAGAGCAGGGGGTCGGAATTACGGTCGAGGAGTTTGAGCGAGGGGTGTCGGACGGCAGCTTGGCAGGACATGTCGGCTTTGCCGAGTCGATTCGTATGATCGCCGACGCGGTCGGTTGGAACGTCGACAAGATCGAGACCCAGATGAAGCCGATCGTCACAAGCGTCGACCGCAAATCCCCACACGGCTTCGCAGCGGCAGGGCATGTTGCGGGCGTCGCGATGACGGGACAGGGCTATGTCGACGGCAAGCCGATCATCGATATGATTCATCCGCAGCAGATCGAGCCGGAGATGGAAGGCACTTACACGGGAGACTATATTACGCTCAAAGGGACCCCGGAAGTCAATATGAGCATCAAGCCGGAGGTCGAGGGTGGACTCGGAACCATCGCGATGTGCGTCAATATGATTCCGCAGGTGATCAATGCCGAACCGGGGCTCAAGACGATGCTGGATCTGCCGGTTCCACGTGCAATGATGGGCGATATGCGTCGTCTCGTCAAATAGGAGGAGTGATGAACCAAGCAATCCAAGTGCACATCGGCGATTGGGTCAAGATTCATGCCATTGTGCTCGCGCCGGCGGACCGCGCACCGAACATTCCGGAGGAAACGTCGCGCGTGCCGCTCGAGATGTGGGTCAAAGGGCATGTCACCGAAATCGGATCGGACGGTCAGGTGGCGGTACGCACGATGACGGGGCGCATTGAGCGCGGGACGGTCACCGAGGTCAATCCGACCTACAGTCATAGCTTTGGACATTTCGTACCGGAGATTTTGCGCATCGGTCGTGATCTCAAGGAGTTCCTATATGAAAAATAAAAGCTATGCGGCCGTCATGGCGCGACGCGGCGAGATTATGAAAGCGGCGATTGGTATCGATTACGCTGCATTTGAGAACGGATCGATCGCGTTCGACTACGAAAAAATGATGCGTGAGACCGGATACAGTCTCAGTGAAATCGAGGAAATCCAAGCTTCTGTCGGCGTCGGAAACACCCCGATATATGAACTCAAGAATCTCACCGCACTGGCACGAAAACTGGCCGATGCCGGCAGGGGAGCGCGTATTTTCTTAAAGGACGAGGCTGCCAATCCGTCCGGATCGTTCAAGGCGCGTCGCGCCGCGACGGCTGTCTACCATGCCAAGAAACTCGGTTACCGGGGCGTCATCGCCGCGACTTCCGGCAACTACGGTGCGGCGGTCGCTTCGCAGGCTGCGATGCAGGGACTCAAATGCATCATCGTGCAGGAGACCTACGATTCGACAGGCAAGGGTCAGCCGGAAATCATCGAGAAAGCCCGAAAATGCGAAGCGTACGGCGCCGAGGTCGTGCAGCTTTCTGTCGGCCCGGAGCTCTTTTATCAATTTTTGATTCTCTTGGAGGAGACCGGATATTTTAATGCGTCGCTGTATACGCCGTTCGGCATCGCCGGAGTCGAAACCCTCGGATACGAGCTCGTGATGCAGATGCGTGAGCGGTACGGCGTCGATCCGACGGCGGTCGTTTGCACCAACGCCGGCGGAGGGAATCTAACCGGCACGGCGCGCGGTTTGATCAAAGCCGGGGCATTGGAGACCGAGGTAATCGGCGCTTCGGTCGATCTCTCCGGGCTGCACATGGCGAGTGATAACGATTTCAACCGCAAGTCTTTCACCACCGGACACACCGGATTCGGACTCCCGTTTGCTACGATGCCGGATCGCTCGGATGTTCCGCGCTCGGCGGCACGACCGCTCCGCTATCTCGATCGCTATGTGACCGTGACGCAGGGTGAGGTCTTTTATATGACGGAGGCGCTCGCACAGCTGGAAGGGCTGGAGAAAGGCCCCGCGGGAAACACTTCGCTGGCTGCGGCCTTTGCCATCGCGCAGGAGATGAACGACACAGAAACCATCGTCGTACAGGAAACCGAATATACCGGCGCCGGGAAGCATTTGCAACCGCAGCTGAGCTTCGCGCGTGAGAACGGGATCGCGATTGATTTTGGCGATCCGCGCGAATCGACTCCCGGAAAGAACATTATTTTACCGGAGCATCCGCGGTTGCTCCGCTGTGTCGATCTCGATCTCGACAAGATCCGGCACTCGCTGATCAAGCATGCCGTCCAGCCATTCCTTGAGAAGGGACAAAGCATCACGGATGGCGATGTCGTGTATCTTGCACAGGAAACAAAGACGGACACCGATTATGTCCGGCGGGTCGTGGATTCCCTCACAGAAGGGATTCGCGATCGATCAAGGAAAGGATGAGGAGTTCTCATGAAGGGATTTATCAAACGAGAAGATGATTTTGCGACCCGTCGCGCCCATCTTCAGAATATGTCGGATGAAGAGCTGAAAGCTCGTTTTTGGGATTTGACCGGACAGATCGTCGATCCCTTGCTGGATTTGGCGCGCAAACACACATCGCCTTCCATTGAACGTTCGGTATTGCTTCGCATGGGCTTTTCCAGCCTTGAAGCGCAGCCGCTCGTTGAAGGCGCAATCGATCGCGGCTTGATCGGTCACGGAGTCGGCCATGTGGTGTATCGGATTTCCAAGGAAAAGGGTCTCGATCTGCGGGCAGCCGGACTCGAACTGATCGAAGGCAAGCATTGGGAAGATGCCGTGCGCATGTTCAAAGGAGGGAAGTAGATGTATCGACTGCAACCGGATCAAAAAATTGATGTCAAGGAGATCCTGAAAGATCTCGATCAGTATCGTCCGCGTCGTCGCGGATGGACTTGGCGAGAAAAAAGCGACCGGCAGCATTACGGACCATTTGTCTATCGTGATATGTCGACCCCGCTCAAACAGTACATCGGCATCCCGGCAGCGCAGTATTTCAACAACATCGACCCTCAGCCGAACAACAACATCACGACCGAGATTGCATCGGGAAGGTTTGAGGACGACATCCGTCGGATGCGGATGGCGGCTTGGCATGGGGCGGACCACATCATGGTCATTCGGACAGCGGGACAATCCCATTTTGACGGATTGATCGAGGGAACTCCGCAGGGGATCGGCGGCGTGCCGATTTCGCGCAAGCAGGTGCGTGCGCACCGCAAAGCGCTCGATCTGATCGAGGAAGAGGTCGGTCGTCCGATCAACTATCACTCCTATGTCTCGGGCGTCGCCGGACCGGATGTCGCCGTTATGTTGGCGGAGGAGGGAGTCAACGGCGCGCACCAGGACCCGCAGTACAATGTCCTGTACCGCAACATCAACATGGTGCGCTCCTTCGTCGATGCGGCGGAATCCAAGAAGGTGATGACTTGGGCGGGGATGACTCAGATCGACGGTGCGCACAATGCGAATGCGACGGCACGTGAGGCATGGAAGGTCATGCCGGAGCTGATGGTGCAGCATGCGATCAACGCGTTGTATTCGCACCGTGTCGGGATGCCGAAATCCTCGATCGCCCTCTCCACCGTGCCTCCGACCTCATCGCCGGCTCCTTGTATGAAACTCGACCTGCCGTATGCGGTCGCGCTTCGCGACCTCTTTGACGAGTATCGGATGCGCGCGCAGATGAACACGAAATACATCACTTCGTCGGCGCGCGAGGCGACGGTTACGCATGTCATGAACATGCTGATCTCCCGCCTGACATCGGCGGACATCCAGTCGACGATCACCCCGGACGAAGGGCGCAATGTGCCTTGGCACATGTACAATATCGAAGCCTGCGATACGGCGAAGCAAACGCTCGCCGGGATGGACGGACTGATGGATATGGTGCAGCTGCGGGACGAGGGATACCTGCGCGACAAGGCGCGCGAGCTCAAAGAACGCGCCATCCTCTACATGGAGGAGATTCTCGAGGCGGGCGGTTACTTTAACGCGGTCGAGCAAGGCTTCTTCGTGGATTCGGGGATTTATCCGGAGCGAAACGGAGACGGCATCGGTCGTAAAATTGATGGCGGTGTCGGAGCCGGTACGGTTTACGAGCGTGCCGAGGACTATATGGCGCCGGTGACCGCGCATTTCGGCTACAACAACATCGCGCAGTACGGCGGTTCCTGCGAGAATCCGTCGGATTTGATCGACGGCTGTACCTTTGAAAAGCCGGAAAAGATCATTTACATCGACGAGCTCGACGATCAGGACAATGTCAATGTCCGGATGGCGGAGTCCGATAAATACCGCGGGGAACACGGAGATTCTCCATTCGTCAAGCCGGAGGTGCAGTGGCTCGGCGACGGTGTCGTACAAGTCGAGATCTTGCTCCCGACTTCGCTTCGTGTCGCGCAGTTTGCGGCGATCGAATTTGCCAAGAAGATGAATCTCCGCGATGTGGAGCTGATCCACATCGAACCGATGCATCCGGTGGAAGCGACCCGCGTTCAGCTCAAAGGTGTGCTCGATTTCGACATCGACGTGCGCAACTTGGTGATCCCGCCGGAGGCGGAGGTGATGAATGACGACGAGATCCGCGGGGAATTCGAGAAGCACCCGGTCAAGATCGTCGCCGGTACCGTCGGCGAGGACGAGCATTCCGTCGGTCTTCGCGAAGTCATCGACATCAAGCATGGCGGCATCGAGAAATACGGCTGCGAGGTCGAATACCTCGGTACCTCCGTGCCGGTCGAAAAGCTGGTCGACGCGGCGATCGAGATCGACGCCGATGTCATTCTCGCTTCGACCATCATCTCGCATGACGACATCCATTACAAAAACATGAAGCGCATTCATGAGTACGCGCTCGAAAAAGGGGTGCGCGACCGCTTCATCATCTGCGCCGGCGGTACGCAGGTCACCCCGGAGATCGCCCGCGCCAACGGCATGGACGAAGGTTTCGGCCGCTACGACCGCGGCGTCAACGTCGCCACTTACCTTGTCAACAAGCGCCGTGCGATGAGAGGAGAGTGAGGCATCCCTTCGCGGAATATCATCTGCTTTTCCATCATCGGCGGGGCAAAGCATTTCGCCTCATGTGAACAACGGCTTGCAGTTTCGGGACTGCAAGCCGTTGTCGGATGGAATATGTTATAATCCAAGAGAGGAGGAGACATGGGCAAAATTCTTGGGATACGAATTCGGAATTATGGTTCGCTAAAAGACATCAAAATGGGACGACTCTTCTCTGATCGTGACGCTGCACCTTTGTCCAACATGAACGCCATCATCGGCGAAAGCGGGACAGGCAAGAGCACATTGGCGGACGCATTCGGTTTTCTCGCCGACTCGTTAGAGAAGGGAGTGGAAGTCGCCTGCGATTTGAACGGAAGAGGCGGATTCGAAAGAATCATTTCGCAAGAGGCAAAAGGGACAATCGATTTCGAACTCTATTACCGAGAAACCAGCAATGAACGACCGATCACATATGAATTGTCCGTTGGGTTACGGGACGGACGACCGGCTGTGGAAAAAGAGCTGCTTCGACAGCGCCGAAGTGGGCAAAAAACGGGATATCCTATGACCTTCTTATATCTGGAAGATGGAAAAGGCTACGCATTTGCTGGTACGAACAGCGGACTGGATGAGGAAGAAAACAAAGAGATCGGTCAAAAGGTGGATGTTGCGCTCGCAGACTCCAGACAGCTTGGCATTGTCACTTTGGGAGAACTCAAGGAGCATCCGAGAATCGTCCGATTCAAAAACTTTCTTAAGAACTGGTACCTGTGTTATTTTAGTCCGACAGCGGCTCGTGAGATTCCAAACGCCGGCCCTCAAAAATATTTGAATCAACTGGGAAATAATGTGAACAATGTGGCAGAGTACTTCTACCGAGAAGATCCGAGAGGTTTTGCCAAAGTGTTGGAAAGCATCCAAGGAAAGCTGCCGGGAATTTCCAAAATTCAACCTGTGCGGCTTCTCAATGGACAGCTGGTTCTGGAATTTTATGAGCATAACTTCAATCGGCCATTCTATTCGCAGAAGATGTCCGATGGCACGCTCAAATTGTTTGCGTATTATCTCCTTTTGTATGAGAAGGATGCGCGTCCGCTCATCTTCATCGAAGAACCGGAAAATGGTCTGTATCACAAGTATCTTGGGAGTTTGGCTTCGGATATGAAACGCAGTGTCAAAGGCGGATTTTCCAAGCAGCTCTTTGTGACGACACACAGTCCTTTCTTCGTCAACGCGCTCTCTCCGGATGATGTATGGGTACTCGAAAAGAAAGCGGATGGATTTTCACAGATCAAAAGAGCTTCCGAATACCCTGATGTGCAGGCGCTTTGCGACGAAGAGATCGAGCTGGGCTCCCTCTGGTATAGTGATTACTTCGGTTAGAAGTGAGGTGCTGATGTTGTCAAAACAACTATACATCCTAATCGAAGACGAATCCGGGCGGAAATTGGTCGAACGGATCATGGAGCAGTATTGCAAGAGCGTCGCGGTTGACTATGAATTGAAAGGCTTTAAAGGCTTAGGGCATTGGAAGAAAGCATCCTCGAAGCTGAGTGCACCGAAAACCGGCAAACTCTTAAACGATCTTCCGAAATACTTGAAGGGTTTTGATAAAAGTCATCGCGATATGGGAGATGATTTTGCTGTCTTTGTTCTTCTTGACAGTGACGACGCGGATTGCAGACAACTCAAGTTGGATCTGACGGAAATGTATCGGAGTTTAGATATCAAACTTCAAGTCTTCTTTTGCATTGCAATCGAAGAAATGGAAGCGTGGTTATTGGGTGATTCCAAGGCTCTGTTTAAAGCTTACCCTAATTCGAAAAATCACCTGTTGCAAAAGTATGACCAAGACGCGGTAATCGGTACTTGGGAGTATCTCGCTGATGTTTTGGATATCAAATGGAAGAAAGAGTATTCCAATCCCGGTGAGTTTAAGTGCGAATGCGCGGATCGAATCGGACAATTTTTGGATATTCGGAGCAACCAATCTCCGAGTTTTAACTACTTTATCGGAAAGCTCGACGAGTTTTGTTTGTAGTCATGAATTCAATCTTGTAAGAAATCATTCCTCGACGGTGAAGACCTCCTCGATGCGGACACCGAAGGTCTTGGCGATGTTCCAAGCGAGGATGAGCGAGGGATTGTATCGCCCTTTTTCGAGATTGCTGATGGTCTCGCGGCGCACACCGACGCGCTCGGCGAGCTCCTCCTGCTTCATGTCGAATTTGGCACGCCATTCTTTCATTCGATTGGTAATCAAGCTTGATTCTCCTTCCACTCGAAATACACCAGCGCGATGGAGAACGTGATGAATGCGGCGGTAAAGCAGGTCGCCAGCGCCAATGCGACGAAGTTCTCGATGTCGATGAAAAAATAACTTGTAACCATCGTCGGGATCAACAGCAGGACTTGCAGGAGAAACGCGATGGTCGAAGCATGTTTGACATTCTCCCAAAAGCCCTCATCCGGTATTACTCGGAAATAGCGCAGATAAGCGGCAAACCCGACAAACCCGAAAAATCCTTTGTTTTCCGTCAGCAGCCCGAGCACCGAAAGAACCATGAGCAAGGACAACAGGCCGAGCGGGTTGAATCTTTTCGTGTGGCATTTCGTTTCCTGAGATTTCTCGTTCATGCATCCTCCTTCTGCGGTGTACGGCACGATCGGCGATCATATTGACGTGGTGTATTTATCACTCTATGTTATAAGTACACCACATTTCGTGGTCTGTCAAGCGATCTTTCCGAAGAAAAGGTACAAAAAAAGCTTGTTGCGCCTGGCGCTTCAAGCTCTCTATTTGGGACCGATGATCCGGTCTTACTCCATCACCAGATCGGTTTGCTCTCTGTCTCTGTAATAAATGTGTTTGCCGATTAAGATTCGGAGCTTCCGGACATCGTCGATGTCCGGAGAAGCAAATTCGAGATAGCATATCGTCGAATTCGAGGTGTTGAGGGAAGGATAAAAGTCGTTGATGTGGCAATACGTCATATCGAGGATCTCCTCGAGCGGGTACTGGGAGATCTCGTCAGCGAAAGTGCCCTCGCCGTGTTCCGGCTCCTGTTCGAAGGAAAGAGAAGTCACATAGAACACTTCGTTTCCATCAACGAACCGGTAGATCCCTTCTTCCACAGTATGGTATTCTGAGGTGTCGTATTTCTCAGCTTTAAAGTTTTGGATATTTTTCATAGGTTCCTCCTCACTCCAAGGTTTTGTTGTGCAGCAAGGTCAATCGATCATTGCCGAGTTCCTGTTCCCAAATTCTACCGTCCGGTGCGATGTAGTAATTGTGTACCACGGTGATCGGAGGGGGCTGGTACCGCACGATCCAGGATCTCCGGCACATTCCACATCCAGGTGCGGATCATCGTGGGATTGAGGAATCCGAGACCTTCGGTCGGTTGCTGTGTCAAGATGAGTGTGGTCTCTTGAAATTCGTCTTCCGTGAGCAGGAGATCTTCGTCCGGTTCGGAGAGAGTCAGGCGGTTGATCGGCCCTCTCTCCGGATATTGGACGACATAATTCGCTGCAATCTTCTTGCGCGGCGCAACTTCATCGCCGCTCATGTCGAGTTCGAGATCCATCGAGAGCCGGCCGCTAAAGGCGTAGAGATCCCCCGTGTAGGAGTAGAGGATGTCGTCCATCGAAGCATGCGCCGGATCGACTCGAAGCAGGTCGACGCTGACCGCGGAGAGCTCCAGAAAGAGGATGCGCAGATAATGTTCCTCACCGGTTCCGCCGTAGTTTGGGATCTCGGCGATCCATTGTCCTTGCTTGAGTTCATCCGGAATGCTGTCGAGGTAATGCGAGAGGTTGTTCAGCTGCTCCTCTGCCGGCTCGGTGCCGGCGATGTCAGTCTGAGCGGTGCCTTCGTTGCCCGCTGCGGAGTGAGGGACAGAAGTCATCTCCGTTCGGGTATTCGAGCCGTTATTCGTGCCGGGATCGGATACGTCCGCTCGGCAGCCACAGAGGAAGCTCAGCATGAGACTGATCGATACGAGTAACGCGATTTTCGAGGGTTTCAGGATCACCGGAATGTTTCGCTCCAAATCAGCTTGTTGGTGTCGGTCACCGGATCGTATTCCCAGACTCTGCCGTCCGGAGCGAGGAAAAAGTGATACTCCGCCACAAACTGTCCGTAGTGATGAAGTCCGAGTTGGACGAGGAGGCAATCGATGTTGTCGATGACGGCGGTTTCCTCGGTGACGCGCATCGCCAAGGTTTCTTGTTTGGTCGCGCGCTCAAAGATTTCCGGGATGCCGAACATGTAATGGCGCACCATGGTCGGGTTCAGCAATTCCATCCCCGGGCGAATTTCCTGGATCAAAGTGTATGTCGTATCGGGGAATTCGTTCGAACGGAGCAGCGGATCGAGCGTCGGTTCGGAGAGTGTAAAGAAGCGTGTCTCCGCATCCAGTGCGTAGGAAACGCGGTATTCGGCATCGATTTCGTCGCGCGGAATATCGCTCGGACTCAGCCCGTTCCCGGCATATTCCAAATGCAGTTTCATCCGAAACTTCCCGTCTTGTGCGACGAGCTCGCCTTCATAGGATGCGAGAATCTCGTTGGACGGATTGATTGCTCCGGCCGGATCTTTCACGATGTCCACACTGAGTATGGAATTGGGGAAGAAGATCATCCGGAGCGAGTACTCCTGCCCGCTGCCGCCGTAGTTTGGAAGCGGTGCGACCCAATATCCGTTCAGCATTTCCTTGGGGAGACCGTTCGGAACGGGATCTGTCACTGCGGATGCGTAAGGTGTCGCACTCTGAGGCGAAGAGGTAAGGGTGTAAGTCTGGGTTTCCGGCGCCGTCGTCGGACTCCCTGCCGCCGTGGTCGGAAGCGACGAAGTCGAAGGTGCGGTCTCGGTAGGGTTGGAGCTCGGTTCACTCTTACAGCCGGCGAGGCAGATCAGGATCAATGCGAACGCGATCAGCACTGCGGTCATACGTTGTTTGTTCATAAGTCTTCCCACTCCTTTTCTTTGAAGCCGATCAAAACGCGGTCTTTCGTGATCAGAAGCGGGCGTTTGACGAGCATACCGTCGCCGGCGAGCATTTGGTATTGCTCTTCCTCGGACATCGTCGGCAGCTTGGACGCGAGTTCGAGTCCGCGGTATAGTTGTCCGCTGGTGTTGAAAAATCGTTTGAGCGGCTGGTTCGAGAGCTGATGCCATGCGCGAATTTCCTCCACGGTCGGTTTCTCGAGTTTGATGTCGCGCATCACATAGTGTCGATTGTGTGTTTCAAGCCAAGCCTTGGCTTTTTGACAAGTTGTTCATTTTGGATAGCAAAGAAACAGCATAGTTCCTCCTTCGTGTTTTCCCCGGGGATGGTCGGGATAGTTCTGCAGAGCAGTACCCGTCACCGGATCACTTTCTTGACATAACGGCTGGTGAAGGCGCGCAGCATAGCGCCGTAATCGCATCGGAAGCGTAACACATCGCCGACGCGATACGAAGCGGAGCAATCGGTCAGGTCGAAGATGGTGTGATCGCTGGAACCGCCGACGAGGGTGATCGCCGAGTCGAGTGGAGTCAATCCGCTTGCGTCGATGTCCTGTTTGCCGATGGCGACGATGGCGCGGAGTCGTTCACCGCGATCGACGAAGGTCGGAACCTGCCCGAAGGCGTCGTAGCCGATTTCGCCGGTCGGTACCGACGGTTTGTGTTTGAGCTCGACGATCTCGGCTTCGAGGACGAAGGTGTCGTTGTGAAAGCCCTCGAGTTCTTTGAGATAGGCGGTCTCCTTGCCGCAGACGACGGCCTCCCCGATCCGCAGATTGTTGATGCCCTTCGGCATCTTGCCGCTCTGCAGAAGCGGAATGCTGCTCGAATTGCCGCCGGAGACGATAGCAAGTTGTACGCCGTATTTGTTTTCGATCGCCGCCGCCGTATTCGCAAGGACGCCGAGGTTGTCGCCGGACGGGATGACGCCCCCGTAGCATGTCAGATTGACGCCGATGCCCTTGAGTTCGAGATGAGGAGCGCGCAGCACTTCGCCGGCGACTTCGATCGCTTCCTCGGGCTTCATTCCTTCGCGCAGATCGCCGAGATCGACCATGAGGGCAATGCCATGTCGAAGTCCGGCGCGGGCTGCCGCATCGGCGAGTGCCCGAATCGTCGTAACTTCCGAGTTGAGGCTGATCTCGGCATGCCGGACCACCGCATCCACTTCGGAGAGCATCGGCAGTCGCAGCAAAACCCTTGGGACACCAAGTGAAGCGAGCTGCTCCAGATTCTCGATGCGGGAGTCCGCGAGCGCTTCCACGCCGGCTTCGACGGCGATGCGCGCGAGTTCCGGCATCGCCGTGTAGACCTTGGTCACGGCGAAGATGCCGACACCATGCGCGCGGCCGATTTCGACCATGCGCGAATAATTGTGTTTGAGTTTGGCGGCATCGATGACGATGCGCGGGTAGCTTGTCATAGGGTCTCCTTGTGCTCCGCTGTGTCGTGGGGACCTGTCAGGGACTCGGTCGCTTGAGGACGGTTCCGGTCATCGCGAGGGATGCCGAGGGAACCCAAGAGCAGAGCAAGAGCCGCCTCGGGGTACTCTTTGGAAA
>JAUMWO010000107.1 GCA_030529605.1 Bacillota bacterium
GAACCATTACAAGCGGTCCGGCGCTTCTGGCCTTGATCGGACTCTTGATCACGGGCGTCCTGCTCGGTCTGCGCGTCAAGGGGGCGCTGTTTATCGCGATTTTGCTCACCACGCTGATCGGCATCCCGATGCAGATCACCTCGGTGCCGAGCAATTTCTTTACTTTGCCGGCCATGCCGTATTTCTTTGACTTTGAATGGAGTCAAATCTTTACTTGGGATATGCTGATTGTCGTGTTGACCTTCCTCTTTGTCGACATCTTCGATACCGTCGGTACGCTGGTCGGCGTCTCGACCAAGGCGGGGATGCTGACGGCGGACGGTAAAGTGCCGCATGCCAAGCGTGCTCTTCTCTCGGACGCGATCGCGACCGCGGTGGGTGCGATCCTCGGTACTTCGACCGTCACGACCTATGTGGAGTCCGCTGCAGGCGTTGCAGAGGGCGGTCGCACGGGGTTGACTTCGCTGTTTACCGCGATCTTCTTCGGACTTTCGCTTTTGCTTTCTCCGCTCTTTATCATGATTCCAAGCGCGGCGACGGCTCCGGCGCTCATCCTGGTCGGTCTCTTTATGGCTTCACCGATCAAAGAGATCAACTTCGATGACTTCACCGAGTCGATTCCGGCATTTATCACCTTCCTGATGATGCCGCTCACATATTCGATTTCGGAAGGAATTATGTTCGGTATCATCTCCTATGTTCTGATGAAATTGTTCACTCTGAGAATCAAGGACTTGAGTCCGGTCACCGTCATTCTCTCGATTCTATTTGTTCTCAAATTTATCTACGGGTAGGTGTTTATGAAAAAAGATCGCATTCGCCTCATCAAAGAGCTCAGCAATCTGAACGGGGCGCCGGGTTTCGAAGACGATGTCTGCCGCTATCTCCACGACAAAATGGGGGCTGCAGGCTTTGAAACCTTTGAAGACAACATCCGCAACCTCTATATCTACGACAAAAGCACGGTGCTCGATGGGCAGCCGCGCAAAAAAGGCTCCAAGATGCGCATCACGCTGGACGCGCATTCCGACGAGTGCGGCTATGTCGTGCAGTCCATCAAGAAATCCGGTCTGCTCAAATTCCTGCCGCTCGGCACCATGCTTCCGTCCAGTGCAATCGCGCAGGCGGTCCGCATCCGCAACCGCGACGGGAAATATGTCAAAGGGGTCATCACATCGATTCCGGTGCATTTCCTCAGCGCTTCCGCGCGTCAAGGCAGTCACGACTGGGAAGACCTCTTCATCGACGTCGGAGCGACCAGCGCAGAAGAAGTCGCTGAGACCTTCAAGATCGAAGTCGGAGCTCCGATCGTTCCGGATGTCGAGTGCACCTTTGTCGAGGAGAATGAAGTCTTCATCGGTAAATCCTTCGACAACCGCATCGGGGTTGCGATGGTGACCGAAGTCCTCGCTCAGCTCAAGGGCAAGACCAAACTCGAATTGGTCGGTGCGGTGTCGACGCAGGAGGAGATCGGCGGACGCGGTGCGGTAGTATCAGCGAAGCGCGTGCTTCCGGATCTCGCGATCGTCTTTGAGGGGACGCCGGCGGATGATTCCTTTACGCCGGAAGATGAGGCGCAGTCTTGCATGCGCAAAGGTCCTCAGCTTCGTCATCTCGATCGGACCTGCATCTCGCATCCGAAATTCACAGAGCTCGCGATTCGCGTCGCGAAGGAGAAGAAAATCCCCCTCCAGCGCGCGGTTCGTTCGGGTGGCGGCACCAATGCGGCGCTGATTCACACGACGGGGCTGGGGATCCCGACCATCGTACTCGCGACTCCTTGCCGCTATGTACACTCGCATCACTGCATCGTCGCCCTCTCGGACTTCGAAGCGGGCGTGAAACTGGCGGTCGAGCTCATCAAAGAGATCGAGCGACTGGACATCGATCCCGCGACATACTAACTCGCAGCATATGCATTTTGACCACGCGTTTCCTCTTAAGGGACGCGTGGTTTTTCTAAGCAAACTTTATGATACGCATCGCCGGTTCTGTGCTATTCCCATTCCATTGGAAAACAAAGGAGTGTCAAGATGAAAAAACGACTGTTTGCCATGCTTATGGCATTGATTTTGGTGTTGAGCGTCCTCAGCGGCTGTTCCCCAAGCGGTACGACGGGAGAGACCGGTAGCGGGGCTTCCGCCGACGCCCCGATGACGAGCCAACTGACGTATTCGAACCTGGTGGATGAGGCTTCGCGCAAGGAAGTGCATGACGCGCTGAAAAAAGCCGGGGTTTCGGAAGCGGCGATCGATGAATTTTTCGCGCATGTCGACGAATTCAACGGCTTGATCGAGAACAAATCGCTGGTGGACGGATACCGCACGATCGACGGCCTGATCCCGGAATACGACATCGTCTATATGATCGAGACGCTGGAAACCAAGAAGCCCGAATCGATCGGCTTCAACTGCCGTCTGACGACCTTCGGGCTGATGAAGGAATTGGTGACGATCGGGGAACCGACGGTCACGAATGAGGATTCGCTGTTTATGGATTTGGAAGCGATCCGCTCCAACCCGGTCAATCTCAGCGATGCGGAGAAAACGGCGTTCGTGAGCCTCTTTGAGCACATCAAAACCCAAAAGACGGCGGATGTCGCGGAGCATGTCAAAGTGGTCAAGGAAAATCTTGCAGCCAAGAACATTCAGTTCCCGCATGCGGACAAGTTTTCCATGATTTCCGTCTATTTCAATTTTGACGACGGGGAGGATTGGACCTTGTTCATCGGTCACATCGGCGTGATGCTTCCGACCGAAGACGGCAAGCTTCTCTTCATCGAGAAGCTGACCTTCCAGGAGCCGTATCAGGCGATTCGCTTCAACAATCGCACGGAGCTCAGTGACTACCTGATGAACCGTTACGATACGGATTGGGGGCAACCGACCGCGCGTCCGTTCATTATGGAAAATGGCGAATTGATGGATGGTTACCGCCCGAATCCGAACAACAACGGAGCAGGAGAAGGCGGCGGAAATTAAAGAGTAGCGAAATTCAATGATCGATGGCGATGCGGACCGCATCGCCTTTTTTTCTTGGGCGATCCTGACGAATCGGCACATCCACCTGGAGAATCTCAGCCGAATTGCTCGGCTGCAACGCGCCGGGATCCAAGGCGACGAGATAGGTGCGATAGGCTCCGAGAAAGCGTGAGCCGACGATGGTCCCGCGAAAAAGGGTGGTATCCGACTCGCTTGCCGGTAACGCATCGACGAAGATCAAATGCTCCGGACGGACTGCTCGCTTGACCCCATCGAGCGTGAGAACATTGACGCGCCCGATGAAATCCGCGACGAATTCATCGGCGGGGGTGGCGTAGATCGCTTCCGGCGTCCCGATCTGCCGGATGTTGCCGCGATCGAGCACGACGATGCGATCGGAGATCGAGAGCGCCTCTTCCTGGTCATGGGTGACAAAGACCATCGTGATCCCGAATTTGGCTTGGATCTCCTTGAGCTCGTCGCGCATTTTGACACGCAGTTTGGCGTCGAGGTTGCTGAGCGGGTCGTCCAGCAGCAGGACCTTCGGATTCATGACGAGGGCGCGAGCCAATGCGACGCGCTGTTGCTGACCGCCGCTGAGCTGACTGATCGCTCGGCGGTGGTATTCTTTGAGTCCGACGGTTTCGAGGATCTGCACCGCTCGGGAGTTCGCCTCGGCACGCGGCATTTTTTGTACGCGCAGCCCATAGCTCACATTTTGCAGGACATTCATGTGAGGAAAGAGGGCGTAGCTTTGAAACACCGTCGAAACCGGGCGCGCCTCCGGCGGAAGCGCTGTGATGTCTTCGCCTTCGAGCAGGATGCTGCCGCGATCCGGGCGCAAAAAGCCGCCGAGCAGATTGAGAATCGTCGTCTTGCCGCATCCGGAAGGACCGAGCAGGGTGACGAATTCGCCGCGTTCGATGCTCAGATCGATGTCGGAGACGCCGTTGTCGCGGTCGTATTTTTTTTCCAATTGACGGATTTCCAGAAACATGTCAACTCCTTGAATTCAAGTGCGCGCCGGGCTTCCGGCCGAGCCGCCACATCGTGAACAGATTGATCGACGTCGCCACGACGATGATGATTACCGCTTGGACGGAACCGACACCGTATTGTCCGTTCTCGATGCTGCGGAAGAGTTCGACGGCGGCGACATTGTTGCCCGGCGAGATCAGGAAGGCGATCGCCCCGACCGCCGTCATGCTCGCCGTAAAGATGGTGATAAATCCGGTGAGCAGGGTCTGTTTCAATGTCGGAAGCAGGATTCCAAACAGGATCCGGACATCGGATGCGCCGAGGTCCTTCGCCGCGAGATCGATCTTGGGATCGATGTTGCTGAGCGCGGCGTTGGCGGACTTGTTGGCGACGGAGATCTGGCGAAAGGCGAGATTGGCGATGACGATCAGCGCCGTCCCGCTGATGTGGATCGGCGGCTTGGAAAATGCCGCGACATAGCCGAGACCGAAGAAGGTACCGGGTATGACGAAGGGCAGCGAGGCGATGAATTCAATCCACGCCATCCCGCGTAGTTTCCTGCGGTGAGTGTAATAGGAGATCAGAACGCCGAAAAAGGTCGAGATCAGTGCCGCAGCGACCGAGAAGATCAGACTGTTCGCGAAGGAGTCGGGAAAGGTTTTGGGCAGATTGAGCCAATTGTGCCAAGTCCAGCGTATTTGACCGCCTGATGTGTTGGCGACGGCCGAGAGAAGGATGTTGGCGTATTTGAGCAGCATGACGAGTACGAAGAGCCCAAAAGCCGTTGCCAGGACCAGACGGATCCGCAGCGGGAAGCGGTATGTCTCATCATGAAATCGCTGTGTCTTGCTTCCTTCCGCCATATTCGTTTGCCCACGCATCGCATGCCGGTAAAGAAAAAAGGCGACGATCGCCGGCGGGATCATCAACATACTGATGGCAGCAGCGGTGCCCAAATCCGGTGAGGAGAGGATCTGCAGGTAGGCTTCCGTCGCGAGGACGCGGAAATTGCCGCCGATGACGATCGGTGTGCCGAAGTCCGAAAGATTCATCGTAAAGAGGAGGAAGATCACGGACAGGATGGTCGGCATGATCTGCGGGATCAGCACGGAGCGCAGGGTACGCCCCATATCGGCTCCCAGATCGCGCGAGGCTTGGATCAGTTTGGAATCGATTTGTTCGAGCGCTGAGAGCAGCAAAATCGACGCGAAGGAGATGGAGCCGACGGTCTGGAGCGCGACGATGCCCTGCCAGCCATAGGGGTTCATGCTGAGCCCGAGCAGACGGT
>JAUMWO010000108.1 GCA_030529605.1 Bacillota bacterium
GCGGCGATGGCATTGGCGGGACTTCGTCCGTATGCTGCGATTTATTCGACCTTTTTGCAGAGAGCATTTGATCAGATTGTTCACGATGTTTGCATTCAAAAGGCGGAAGTGGTTTTTTGTATCGATCGTGCCGGCTTGGTGGGCAACGACGGAGAAACGCATCATGGATATTTTGATATCGGCTATCTGTCGATATTGCCCAATATGACGGTGTTGACCGCAGCGACGCGCGAAGATCTCGAGGAGATGCTCGAGTATTCGATCGAGCATCGTGGCGGTCCTTTGGCGATCCGATATCCGCGAGGCAATGCGGTCACGGACGCCGAATCCGGTTTGACAAACAAGGCGAATCGTTTCGAGCCGTATTTGGCTGTAGGAGAATTGGGATTTTGTGTCGGGCGCAACCGTGTCGCCATCGTTACTTCCGGCAAGATGGCTCCGATCGTAAAGCGGATGTCCGAGGCTTCGTTTGCAGGACATCTGCCTGTCATCGTGTTGCGCAAACTGTGTCCTTTGGATGCGCCGGAGCTCACCGCCCTCGTATCGGATGTCGATCTCCTGATCACGGTAGACGATCATATGGAACACGGCGGTATCGCCGACATCGTACGGCGTGGGTTGCCGTCGAAAAGGGTGCGTTCGATCGGGTATTCCGATTTTGTCACACATGGCGATACCGAAGACCTGCTGCGTGCGTTGCGAATGGATGCGACCGGACTTGCCCAAAGAGTTCGTGAGATCTGTGAGCACGATGACAAGACGGATGCACACAGCATTGTGGGCGCCGGAGTGACGGCATGAGACTGGATCGCCTGTTGATGGAAAAAGGTCTCGCTCCAAGCAGAAGCAAGGCTTCCGAATGGATCCGGGAAGGATATGTGCGGGTATCGGGATCGGTCGTATGCAAGCCGGCTGCGGAAGTGGATGCGGAAGCGTCGATTGAAATCGATGATTCCCTCGGACGGTATGTGAGTCGCGGTGCGCTCAAGCTGATCGATGCGCTGGACACTTGGAACATCGATGTACGAGGAAAGCAATGCGTCGACTTGGGGGCATCGACCGGCGGATTTACGCAAGTTTTGCTTGAACGGGGAGCCGATTCCGTGCTGGCGATCGATGTCGGCTCGGATCAACTGCATCCGAAGCTGAGGCAACCGCGGGTATATTCCCTGGAGCATACGAATATCCGCTATTTGACTGCAGAGCGTCTCGCGGCTACCTGTCCTGTTGTGCGGTTGCCTCTGTCTTGGATTTGCTGCGATCTCTCTTTTATTTCGCTTCGACATATCTTACCCGTGATTTCTGAGCTGACTTCGGCCGGAGCGACGTTGATCGCGTTGATCAAACCGCAGTTTGAAGTCGGCCCGCGCTATGTCGGCAAGGGTGGGATTGTTCGAGACGACAAGGCGCGTCGCAAAGCGATCGAGGATGTCACCGCCATGGCGGTTCGAGCGGGCTTTCGGCTGCTTGCAGTCAAGACATCTCCGATTCGCGGAGGGGATGGGAACATCGAATATCTGGCGCATTTTGAGCGCGTGGAGGTTGTTTCGGAGTGAAGAGATTGGATCTGTTCCGTCGGTTCTTTCAAGTGGGCATCTTTACGATCGGGGGCGCTTACGCGATGCTGCCGGTCGCCGAGCGCTATCTCGTCGATCCCAAAGTCATCGAGCCCGAAGAACTGCATGAGAGTTATACAGTGGCGCAGACTCTTCCCGGTGTCATTGCGGCAAACACAGCGACGTTGATCGGGTATCGGAAATATGGGTTGAGCGGAGCGATCGCTTCGTTGGTCGGTGTTATTCTGCCTTCGATCATCGTGCTCTCGGTCATCGCTGCTCTCTTTTCTATGATCGAGCAGTTCGAGATCTTTCAACGGGCTTTTCTCGGGGTTCGTTTGCTCGTTATGGCGCTTTTGACGCAGTCGGCAATCAAATTCGCCAAATCGGCGATTCGTGGACCCAAGTCGATTCTAATTTTTGTCGTGAGCTTCGGATTGCTCTATTTTGGATTGCTGCAGCCGATCGTGATCGTCGCGCTCGCCGCGATCTTGGGTGCTGTTTGGACGAGGACGCCGTGATATGATCTGGACCTTATTGCGTGAATTTATCACCTTGGGAGCGGTGACATTTGGCGGAGGCATGGCGATGATTCCGCTGATGCTGGATGTCGTATTGCGCAACGGCTGGTTGACGGAAGCGCAGTTTACCGATCTGATCGCGATCTCTCAGGCGACCCCGGGTCCGATCGCGATCAACATGGCGACCTTTGTCGGCTTTATGCAGCTTGGAATTCTCGGAGCGGTTCTTGCCTCCGTGATTTTGGTGATTCCGGGATTCTTCGTGGCGACGGCGATGGGCGGACTGCTCAAAACTTACGCGGAGAACCCTCGACTGAAGTCGACCTTGCTCGCTTTGCGAGCGGCGGTGCTGGGCATGTTGGTTCAGGCGCTGGTTTATCTGGGGAAGCGAACCTTTTTCGTTTCCGGATCGGTACAGATCCTTCCGGTTGCGCTTTACCTCGGCGCCTTGATTCTTCTACGCAAGACGAAATGGCCGCTTCCGGTGTACATCGGATTGTTTGCCGCGATCGGAATTTTCGTCCTACGCTAAATCTTCGAGATGAGGTGTCTATGCTGATTGAACTTCGAATCAAGGATTTCATCCTGATTCAAAACATCACGGTCGCCTTTGGGCCGAATCTCAATATTTTGACCGGCGAAACGGGGGCGGGAAAGTCGATGCTGCTCGGTGCGGTCGGCTTATTGATGGGGCAGACGGCGAACAAAGATCAGATTCGACTCGGTGCGGAGTTTGCTTCGATTTCCGCGGTGTTTGATTCGGTGGACGGAATCGAAGACGTGTTGCGCGAGCTCGGGATCGAGCAGGAGGAGCTCTTGATCCTTCAGCGTGAAATCACCAAGACCAAGAGCGTTTCGAGAATCAATGGGCAGATGGTGACCAACGCGCAGTTGAAAAAGATTGCGGAGCAATTGATTCGAGTCCACGGTCAAAATGAGCAGTTGGAGCTGTTCGATCGCGATTATCAGCTCGCGATGCTCGACGAGTATGCCGCGCACGGCTTGCTTAAGAAGATTCAGGACGCCTACGAAGAGATCGTGGCTGCCCGCAACTATCTGGAATCCTTGGAACAACTCGGTATCGACCGCGCGAAGAACATCGATTTTTTAGAGTATCAAATCCGTGAAATCGAGCAGGCGGGATTGCGCGAAGGCGAGGATGAAGCATTGGAGAGCGAATTGTCTGCGCTGGAGCATCAGGAAAAAATCGCTGCCATCCTCTCGATGACAACTTCTTGGCTGGACGGGGAACAAGATGACAATGCATTGTCGGTCACCTCGCGCATCAGTGCGGACCTTCGACGCGCAGCGGATTATGACCCGGCTCTGCGCGAAGTGCAAGCGGAGATGCGGCAAATCGCGATGCAGTTGCGCGAATTGTCCGGATCGATTCAAAGATACATCGATCGGATGGAGATTCGCGAGGATCGGCTCGCCGAGGTGGAGATGCGCCTCGATCGCATCAATCACCTGAAATTAAAATACGGGCGCACGATCGAGGAAATCCAAACGAAACAGGCAAGCCTACAGTCGGAGCTCGAGAAGTTGCAAGAGCTCGATGAACGCATCGCGGAGGCATGGAGCGCGTTGTCGGAGCGCGAAGAGAAATACGATCGCATCGCGGCTTCCTTGACCGAGCATCGGGAGCGTGCGGCGGAGAAGCTCCAAGAGGAGATCACCGACCAGCTGAAACAACTCAACATGAAGGATGCCGATCTCGTGATTCACTGCGAACGGACCGGAGAACGCGGCCGGTGGGGGAGGGATCAAGTCGACATTCGGATCGCCACCACGGTCGGCCAGCCGATGCGTTCGCTGAAAAAAGTGGTGTCCGGAGGAGAGCTTTCTCGCATCATGCTCGCGATTCAGATCGTGCAAAACGACGACTCCGTGATGATCTTCGACGAGGTCGATGCAGGGATCAGCGGTTTGACTGCCAATGTGGTCGGCCAAAAGTTGATGCAATTATCGCGCAACAACCAGCTAATCTGCATCACGCATCTGCCGCAGATTGCGGCTTATGCCGACACCCATCTCTACATCGAAAAAAGCAGTGACGAACATGAGACGGTAACCCGCGTGTATTCATTAACTCAAGAGGGGTCGGAAAACGAACTTGCGCGCCTTGTCGGCGGGGTTGAAATAAACGAGTTGACGAAGCGACACGCGCGCGATATGCTTGAAGGTGCAAGGAGGATGAAAGAATGACTTTTCTATCGGCTTTGATCGGAACCTGCATGATTTTGTACGTCCTTTCGCTGTTTAATACCAAAATGCGCAGGCAGGCTCCTTATAAACACATCGTATTCGGTGCAGTCTGTGCTCTGTGGATGGTGCTTCTGCCTCCGACGAATTGGTTTCGCGGCGGTTTGTTGTTTGCGGCTCTGATTATGATGATTCGCTATTTGTATCAGACGGGAAGTTTTTCGGCTTCGGTGCAGGGATTTCTGCTGTTTGGGGTGATCCTGACTGCCTCGATGCTCACGTCGGCTCTGATGGTTTGGCTACGCGGAGTAGCGATCGATTACCGCAGGCTCTTTGCGATTCCGGATTTCCTATATTTGCTGACCTCCTCGATACTTGCCGCTTTGATCGGCGCCGGAGTCCGCAGCGCTCTCGCTTACTCAAATGCATTCTTTGATCGCATCAAGCAGGTGATCCCTTTGTTCTTGTCGCTCAATATCGCGCTGGTATCTTGTTTCCTGCTCCTGATGCGATTTCACATCGGGTTTTCCGTCACCTCGTATCAGTATCTGTCGAATTCCGCTCCGTATATGACGGCTTTGGTGGTCGTCATCGCGGTATTGTTTTTCGGTTTTTCCGCAATGCTCAATCGCTCGGTGGTTTTGGGACTGCCGCGTGTTGAACGCCGAAGATGACGGCGGGTGATGAGCGCAGCATCGCGCAATTTGCTCAAGTGCTTCGTTCCCGAAAGAAAGTTTCGGAAGGGACGGTATCGGTATATCTGAGAGATCTTCAAAACTTTGACGAGTACTTGCGCGGACGCAATCGTACCCTCGGCGACGTGTTGGCGAGCGATATCGAACAATACCTGCGAGCGCTCAGTGAGAGTGGAAAATCCTCAGCGGTTCAAGCGAGAGTGGCGACTTCGTTGCGGCAGTTTTACGGCTATCTCGCTTCAT
>JAUMWO010000109.1 GCA_030529605.1 Bacillota bacterium
CCCGAGTTCTTCTTGAGAGCGACGACCAGCGACTTTTCCGGAGCTTTTTTGGTGATCTCCTCGAATGTGGAAACCGTCATCTGGCGGACAGCAGGCGAAGTCGGTTTAAAACTCTTGATACCCATCTTATTCCTCCTTCTGAATTAAATTCCTTCGAAGAATTCAATTGTTTTGCTATCCTGTGTCAGCTTTACAATCGCTTTCTTCCAGCTTCTTGTATATCCTTCGCTTCGGCCTTGACGCTTCCGTTTACCACGGACATTCATCGTGTAAACTTTCTCAACGGTCACGCCGAACGCTTCTTCGATCGCATCTTTGATTTGATGCTTGTTGACATTCTTGAGCACTTCAAATGTGTATTTTCGCTCGGCCGCATTCGCATACGCGCGCTCGGTGTTGATCGGGCGAACGATGATATCGTATGAGGTTTTCATTATTTATATACCTCCTCAATCTGGTTGACAGCCGACTTGGTCACCAGGAAGATGTCGTGGTTGAGAATGTCGTAGACATTGAGCTCACCGACGAAAGTCGTCTGTACGCCGGGGATGTTTTGTGTCGCGAGAATCACATTTTTTTCGACTTGCTCGGTTACGATCAGAACCTTCTTGTTCGCAACATCGACGCTCTTCAAAATGTTGATCATATCGCTTGTCTTTGGAGCCGCGAGACGAAGCTCGTCGAGTACCAGCATCTCATTGTCTTTTACCTTCGCCGAGAATGCAGATTTGAGAGCGAGTCTGCGTACTTTCTTAGGAAGCGTGAAGCGATAGCTGCGCGGCTTCGGCGCGAAGACGATACCGCCTCCTACGTGGTTTGGAGCGGTCAGCGAACCTTGGCGCGCGTGACCCGTTCCTTTTTGTCTGTACGGCTTTCTTCCGCCTCCGCGCACTTCAGCACGCGTTTTTGCGGATTGTGTTCCTTGTCGTCGGTTTGCAAGCAAATTCTTGACGACCATGTGCATGACCGGAATGTTCGGCTCAATACCGAAAATGCTGTCCGCCAGTTCGATATCGCCTACCTTTTGGCCGGATACATTGAGTACATCTAATTTAGGCACTGCTTCCTCCTTTACTTAGAAGCCTTAACAGCTTTTCTGATGATGACGCGACCTTTTTTCGGTCCCGGAATCGCTCCTTTGACCAAGAGCAGATTGCGCTCGACATCGACACGAACCACTTCGAGATTTTGCACGGTGACTTGCTCGTTGCCCATGCGTCCTGCCATCGGCATGCCTTTCAGAACGCGAGCCGGAGTGGAGTTCGCTCCGATCGAACCGGCGCCTCTGTGGTACTTCGAACCGTGGGTTTCCGGTCCTCTCGATTGATTGTGGCGTTTGATCGCTCCGGCCGTTCCCTTACCCTTGGAAGTGCCGGTGACATCAACCAACTGTCCTGCCTCAAAAATACTTGCATCGATCTTTTGCGCGAGTTGATACTCGGACGCGTTGCCAACACGGAACTCTTTCAGGAACCGCGCTACCGGGATGCCTGCCTTCGCAAAATGTCCCTTGAGCGGCTTGTTGACATTCTTTTCTTTGATTTCGCCCGCTGCGACCTGAATCGCTTCGTAGCCATCGGTGTTGCTTGTCTTGATTTGTGATACCAGCATCGGTGCGACTTCGAGCACGGTGACTGGAGTCACGACGCCGTCTGCATTGAAGACTTGAGTCATACCGATCTTTTTGCCGATAATGCCTACCATGTTTACCTCCGAATTTTCTTACAGCGGATTGCATTCCGCAATCATACTAAGGAATTCCGATTTATCGAATCCGAACACTTAGTGACTTTGTTGTTTAGAGTTTGACCTCGACATCGACTCCCGCAGGAAGTTCGAGCTTCATCAGCGCTTCGACCGTTTTCGGTGTCGGGTTGAGGACATCGATCAGGCGCTTGTGGGTACGAATCTCGAATTGCTCCCGAGAATCCTTGTACTTGTGCACCGCTCTCAGGATCGTCACGATCTCTTTCTTGGTTGGGAGCGGAATCGGACCTGCGACATCTGCGCCGGTGATCTTCGCAACTTCGACGATCTTTTGCGCCGTGTTGTCCAGGATCTTGTGATCGAACGACTTGAGTCGAATTCGGATCTTCTCTTTGTTAGCCATTGCTAAACCTCCATTTTTTCATCGCATGTAAGCTTTGCCATGCAACTTGTTCTATCGTCAACCCGGCCGTGCGTATCGTCGGCAAGCTGACACTAAAACAACGCCCGAATCCGGTTCGGACAATTCTCGGCAGGAATTCTCTCCAGACGAGTAACTTCCTGCGTCATCGCAAAACATGACTGTGTAATTATACGCACGGAGGCGTGGAAAGTCAATCCGAACGCCTCCGAAACCGCAGTTTGGTCATAATATATTTTTGTAACATTTCCTCGGTACTCGCCGCTTCACGCCCCGGCTTCGAGCCAATCCAAAACCTCCGACAACACCCGGATGCGGCGCGGGTACACACCGACATAACGATCGTATCGGTCAAACAGGAGCGAAAGAATCCCGGTTTTCTCCGCCGACTCGTAATCGTGACGCGCGTTGTCTCCTACCATCACAGTCTCGGCCGGATCAAGTCCCTCACGCTCCATCAGACGCCGGAAGGCCTCGGGGCTCCGCTTCCCCACACCGAGATCCTCGGACACATACACGCGATCAAAGTATTGGGCAAGCTTGCATTGTACGATGCGCGCCATCTGGACATTATGAAAACCGTCCGTCAGCATAAAGAGGCGCAGCCCGCGCTGACGAAACGCCCGGAGCATTTCCTCCGTTCCTTCAATGGTGCGGAAATAGCGAACCCAGACACGCGACAGCTCCTCCACGAACCCGCGATATGTCTCGTCCGACGCAGTCAACTTCAGCGCCGCCAACGTTTCATCAAACATCCGGCGCTTGGTTCGTTCCGCGAGACCGTCCGGCAGATAGCGTTCGAGTTCCGGCTCAAAATAAAAATCGAGACTTCCCAGTCCATAGGTCATAAAGTACTGCGGTTCGAATTCATTCATCACCGCCATACAGCATGTGCGCATCGTCGTGCGGAAGTGTTCGACATCCACTCCCGGAAAATATTTCGGCACCAAGTCCCGGTGCAACGCCTCAAAGGCCTTTTGACTTTCGACCATCGTCTCATCAAGGTCGAGTATTATGTTTCGATGCATTGAAATCTCCTCATTGAGTGCCGTATCCGGCAAATTATACTCATTCTATCTATTCTTTTGCAGATTTTCAACAGAATCTCGCACCTTCCCTTTCTTCCATAGGGAGAAATCGGTAAAATAATCGAGAATGAGTGTCATTCTCAAACGCTCAAAACTCACGATGGAGGAATCATGAAAAAAGCCACTGCCCTGATGCTGACCCTCGCACTGGCCACAAGTGCGCTCCCGGCTGCATTCGCACAGAAGCCCGGCGTCGATATGATCGCTCACGCCACGCAGCAGACTGCACCTGCAACCGAAGCCAAGACGCAGGCGGAATCCCCTGCCGAAGCCAAGACGACTCCCGCCGCCCAAGACCGGTATCATGTGGTCGTATCCGGCGACACGATGAAGGACATCGCCGCAGCGCACCAATTGTCTCTCGATCAATTGCTCGCGCTCAATCCGGAAGTCAAAAATGTCAACTTGATCTATGTCGGTCAAAAAATCCTCGTCGCCAGGGCGGAGGTGAAATCCGACAAAGAGTCGAAGCCCGAAGCCCCACAGGAGCCCAAACCCCAAACTCCGCCTCCGACAAAGAACCCGATTTCCTACACACAGGACGGCACATACCGCGGCGCATTCGTGGACGGCGGCATCCAGCAGGTCGGACTTCAGTTCACCGTGACGGACGGCGTCATCTCGGCCGTCCGATTCCGCACATTGAAATACAAGGATGTCGACTATCTGAAGAGCGAAGATGCCAAAATCAAGGCCTATGCCGGTCAGTACAAGCAATTGATCGATTCGCTCGTCGGCAAAACTCCACAAGAAGCCGGCATGGCGCTTCGTGAGCCTGCCAAACTCGCTCAGGATGTAACTGTCGGCAACGACATGCTCACCTCGGCGACGCTCCGCGCTCCAAAAGTCGCCTCCGCTCTGGCGGACGCACTCAACAAAGGCGTCTACGCGCTTCCAAAGGCAAAAACATACGCGGACGGCACATACCGCGGCTACTTCATCGACGGGGGCGGTGTCCAGGTCGCAGTGCAATTTAAGCTGGCGGACAACAAGTTCACCGAGATTTCTTATCGCACGCTCGCATATCGCGGCGCGGACTACCTGGCGAACGACGCGAAAGGAAAAGTCGCAAACATCGCATCGCAGTATAAGGAAGCCCTCCAATATCTGATCGGCAAAACACCGAACCAAGTCGGAGTTTTCGATTATCCGGCTGCCGTCGTCAGCAATGTCGGCGAAGGCGACGATATGGTCAGCGGTGCGACGCTCCGCCTCAACAAAGCCAAGGTCGCGATCATCGACGCACTCAACAAGGGCGCTTACACCGGCACAGCCGACATAAGCTTCTATCAGAAACCTTACGAGAACGGCACATACCGCGGATTCTTTATGGACAAGGATGAACACCAAATCGGCGTTCAATTCACCATCGTCGACCATGTCGTCGAGAAAGTCAGCTTCCGCCGTCTCGTGTACAAAGGCACGGACTACCTTAAGAGCGAAGATCCCAAAGCGAAAGCACTGAGCGCTCAATACAAGGAACTCCTCGACTCCCTCGTCGGACAAAAAATCGACCACACCGTCAAATTCTACAGCCCGCAAGATCTCGTGAAGGATCAAAAGGTCGGCGACGATATGCTCACCGGCGCGACGATCCGTTCGTCCAAAGTCATCCAGGCGATCAACGACGCTCTGCTTCGCGGCAGATATTCCAAGTAATTCGTCCCAATCAAAAGGAGGGTGCACGCCATGCCCCTCCTTTTTTATTGCTCAAATCCGGCGCACCGACTGCATCGAACAGCCAGCGGCGACCTCGTCGAAACACTCAGCGCCGCCCCTTCTTGTTGTAACGATAGCCAAACACGGCACCGACCAAACCGCCGACGATATGCGCCGTGTTCGAGATGTTGTCCCGCACCGTGACGCCTTCGACGATCTGCTTGCCGATAAAGATCACCGCGACAAGAATCACCGTGATCGGGATCTCACCCTCTCGGAAACTCGTAAAGGAAGTCAACAAAATCCAAGC
>JAUMWO010000110.1:0-4834 GCA_030529605.1 Bacillota bacterium
CTCGTCGTCGATATCCGAGGAGGACGGTTCTTTGAAGCGCTTGAGACGCATCTCGAGTCCCTCAAAGAGGCGGGATACGATTTTTCGATTTTCTATTTTGAAGCGAGCGATGAGATCCTCCTGCGTCGGTTCAAAGAAGCGCGTCGAGCGCACCCGATCGATCCGGACCTCGCGCTGGAAGCCGCGATCCTCCGTGAGCGCGAACTGCTGCAGCGGATTCGAGAGCGAGCGGATTTTATCATCAACACCGATGAAACGACGATGAAGGAGCTACGCCAAAAGATCGAGCAGGCGCTCGAGATCGCGGACTCGCATTCGATGAGCGTGCAGTTTCTCTCCTTCGGCTTCAAATACGGCTTGCCCAAGGATGCGGATTTTGTCTTTGATCTCCGATATCTCAACAATCCCTTCTACATCGAGTCACTGCGTAGCCTGACCGGCAACCATGCGGAGGTACGAGATTATGTCATGTCCTTCGACGAATCCCGTACGACGGAACGGGAGATCGCAGCTTTGCTGGACACGGCGCTCCCGCTGATGCAGAGAGAGGGACGCAAGCAGACGGTCGTCGCATTCGGCTGCACGGGGGGACAACATCGATCGGTGACCTTTGCGCATCGTTTTGCGGAGCGTTATCAACCGGATTATAAGGTGAAAGTGATTCACCGGGAGTTATAATGGCTAGTGTTGTAGTAATTGGAGGAGGCACGGGACTTTCCGTCCTGTTGCGCGGCCTCAAAGAAGAGACGCAGGATATCACGGCGGTCGTGACGGTCGCGGACGACGGCGGCGGGTCGGGCGTGCTGCGCGAGGACCTCGGAATGCTGCCGCCGGGAGACATCCGGAGCTGCATTCTCGCGCTGGCAAATCGTGAGCCCGTCTTGCAGGATTTGTTTCAGTATCGCTTTCAGGATGGACGGCTGAAGGGCCAGAGCTTCGGCAATCTGATGATTGCCGCGATGCTCGGAATCTCCGAAAACTTCGAGGACGCGATCAAAAAGATTTCGGATATTTTTTCGATCACCGGTGAAGTTTATCCGGTGTCGAGCGAACCGATCGTGTTGAGCGCGATGCTCGAAGACGGCACATGCGTCGTCGGTGAGTCGAATATCCCGCACCAAGCGATCAAGAAAAAATCCCCGATCGCGTCGATTTGGATCGACCCGGCGGACGCGCATTCCTATGCGACAGTGGTCGAGCGGATCGTCGCCGCCGATGCGATCGTGATCGGTCCGGGCAGTCTCTTTACTTCGGTCATTCCCAATCTCTTGGTGGACGAAGTCGTCGAAGCGGTCAATCGCTCGAAGGCGAAGAAGTTTTTCCTGACCAATTTGATGACCCAGCCGGGGGAAACCGACGGGATGAGCGCGGGAGATTATCTGCGAGCCCTGCTGTGCCACACCAAACTCGAGTCGATCGATGCGATCGTCGCCAATGACCGTGTCCTCAACGAAGAGGAGAAGGCGCGCTACGAGCAGGAGAATTCCACACAATCGCTGATCACCGCTCAGGATCGGGAATACTTCGCGGAGCTGGGGATCGAATTGATTACGGACGATCTGATCGCAATCCGGAGCGGCTATGTCGTCCATGCGGCGCGACGTGCCGCCGCGTTGATCATGGCGCAGGTCGAGAAGGTGTACCTGGGATGATTACATTTTCCTCGCAGATGAAGGAGGAGTTGACGCGCATCCAGCCGCAAGGACGGGAGAGCGAATTGGCGTTGATGTCCGGTCTGATCAAATCTGCCGGCACCGTGTACTTCGCCCGTGGAGCGGGCGTCAAGATCCTTACGGAACTCGCGAGCGTGGCGCGGCTGGCGCATACGATTCTCAAATCGCCGCTCGGGCTCAAACCGCGCTTGAACTCGCGACTGAGCAGCTCCTTTTCCAAGCGCAACCTCTATGAAGTCGAAGCGGACGATGCCTTGGAGGCGTTGGTCGAAATGGGCTTGATCGATCGCTCCGAGAGCGGTTATTCCTTCCCGGACGAAATCCCGACGGCATATCATGGCGAGACCTTTCGCTATTATATCCGCGGGCTGTTTTTGGGGGCGGGATCGGTGACGACCCCGGAGAAGGGATATCATCTTGAGATCGTCTTTAAAAGCCCGAGTTTTGCGCAGCAGGTCGCGGACCGGGCGAACCGGCTGTTCGATGTCGGCGCGAAGCTGGTCGCGCGCAAGAACGATACGGTCTTTTACATCAAGGAGAGCGACAAGATCGTCGACTTTCTCAATGTGGTCGGCGCGTATCAATCGCTCCTCGCCTACGAGAATGTGCGCGTGATGCGGTATGTGCGCAACAATGCCAACCGGGGGGTCAACTGCGACACCGCCAACATCGAAAAGGCGACGGAAGCGGCGAATGCGCAGATCGAAGCGATCGCGTTGTTGGAGGCGCATGGTTGGCTACGGCGGCAGTCGGAGAAGCTGATCGAGATCGCCGAACTCCGAAAGCAAAATCCGCTCAGCTCACTGACGGAGCTGGGGGAGATGCTCGATCCGCCGGTGACCAAGTCGGGAGTCAATCACCGGATGAAGAAGATCCAAAAATTAGCCGAGGAACTGCGCGGAAAGCAAAACGAAACGGTGAAGAAATAGGAGGACAGATGTCGGCACCATGGAAATCCGGACTTTGGAAGAAGGGAATCGGCGCGTTTTTGGTCGTGTTCGTTCTTTTCCTGTCCGGATGTGGAGGGATTGATCTCCAAGTCGATCGAGGCTGGAAACAGCTTGTCGACTCGGCGAGAGGAACGGAGGTGACGATTGCGGTCGCCCATTCCAATCCGGAATATGCTTCATGGATGACCAAGGCGCTCGGGGATGCGCTCGCGGCGCACAAGATCCGCATCAAGATCGTCGCCATCGAATTGGAAAAGATTCTGCCTCAGTTGCGTAGCGACAAGGAGAATGCTGTGGAGCGCGGGGAATACGATCTCCTGATTTTCGATGGCGACGGATTCGGTATGTTAAAAGACGAAGAATTGCTCTATGGCCCCTTTGTCGAGCGCGTGCGCCACATCGATCTGATCGACAAGACCGCGACCTCCTTTCGGTTTCGCGATGCGACGGCAAACGGAGGATATTTTGCGCCGATCGGGCGCAAGATGTTGACTTTGCTGTTCAGCGAGGACATCTTATACGATCGTCCGCAAAATTTTGAAGAACTGTTTGCCACACTCGGCACGCTCAAAGGCAAGGGAGCCTATGCGGACCCGCGATCGACGCAGGAGGGGGAGGCATTTTTGCTCGGGTACATCTCTCAGGCGATGGACGTGACGCCGTATTTGGCGCCGGGGCGCAATCTGGAGGCCTTTCGAGCCGAGGTGCGGGAAGCGATGAAGCCGCTCAAGGCAATTCAACCGGGACTTCTCGCAAGTGGAAGCGTCTTCCCGACCAAGATTGAAGATCTGTTCGTCGAGGGACAGATTTACACGTCGATGTCGATGGATGCTGCGGCGGTCAACCGCAAGATGAAGGCGTATGAATATCCGGATACGGCGAAATCCTATGTTCTGCCGAATGTCGGGACTTATTCGTCGATCGCCGTGATCCCTCACAGCTCAAACAACAAATCCGGTGCGATGGTCGTCATTTCGGAGCTGCTGTCTCCGGAGATGCAGGCATCCAAATTGGAAATCGGGGATATGACCATTTATCACGCAGGGACCCCGGTCGAGGCGATGGAACCGCTCCAAAAGGTCAAGATGTACCGTGGCGCGGTCAAGTTTTCGGCATTTTTGGACTGCATTGCTCCGGACTTCGATTTTGAACTGCGCAAAATTGTTGTGGAGGAGTGGACATCGGTCGTCTTCCGTCAACAACCCTGATCCGTCATGAAGAATTCCTTTGTTCATCTGCATGTGCACACCGAATACAGTTTGCTGGACGGCTTCGCTCGGATCGACCGTCTGTTTGATGCGGTCCTCGAGAAGGGGATGGATGCCATCGCCATCACCGACCATGGCGTGCTCTTCGGCGCGGTCGAATTCTACCAAAAGGCCAAGAAAGCGGGCGTCAAGCCGATCATCGGTTGTGAGGTGTATGTGGCACCGGGCGATGTGCGCGAGCCGCAAAAAGAACGCTATCACTTGATCTTGCTCGCCAAGAATGAAATCGGATATCGCAATCTGGTCAAGTTGGTTTCCCTCGGTTTTACCGAGGGCTTTTACTATAAACCGCGTGTGGATCTCGCTTGGTTGAGGACCTATGCGGAAGGTCTGATCTGCCTGAGTTCTTGCATCCAGGGAGCGATCTCGTCCTCGATTCTCGCCGGAGATCTGGAAGGGGCAAAGCGACATGCCCTCGCGTATCGCGCGATCTATGGAGACGATTTTTACTTGGAATTGCAAGATCACGGGCTCCCGGAGCAGATTCGCGTGAATCGCGGGATCCTTTATTTGGCGGATCAACTCGGAATCCCCGTCGTAGCGACCAATGATGTGCATTATATCGATCGGGAGGATGCGAAGGCGCATGATGTCCTGCTCTGCATCCAGACCGGAAAGAATTATGCGGATGCGGATCGGATGCGCTTTCCCAACGATCAGTTTTATCTCAAATCCCCGGAGGAGATGGCGGCTTTGTTCGGAGCGATTCCGGAAGCGCTTGAAAACACCCGCCGCATCGCCGATCTCTGTCAATTCGATTTTACCTTTCACGAACTCCATCTGCCCAAATATCCGGATCCGGTCGGCCTGCGTGAGCTTGTCGACCGCTGTCTGCGCGCCAAGATGGAATCCGGCTTCCCCTATCGATACGAAGAGATCCGGGAGCGTCTGGAACATGAGCTCAGCACCATCTACGAGATGGGATATGACGACTACATCGTCA
>JAUMWO010000110.1:4862-5101 GCA_030529605.1 Bacillota bacterium
GGATCGTCGTCGGACCCGGCAGAGGAAGCGGCGGGGGCAGTCTGGTCGCTTGGATCCTGGGCATCACGGAAGTCGATCCGATCAAATACGGTCTGATCTTTGAGCGCTTTTTGAATGCGCAGCGGGTCACGATGCCGGATCTTGACATCGATTTTGAAGATGAGCGCCGACACGAGGTGATCGAGTATGTCAAACAGAAATATGGAGCTTCGCGGGTCGCGCATATCATAACCTTCGGG
>JAUMWO010000006.1:0-32813 GCA_030529605.1 Bacillota bacterium
TTTCACAGATGCCTCTTCCCCTCTTTGAGCTCCGATCGTTATTGTAATATTATAGCGGTCCTTTACCTGATCCCACGCGTCCACTCCCGCTCGGTGATCGAGCAGTGTCATGTAGGCGATCGTCACCGAATGAAACGAAGCACTCATGACAACGAAAGACAGCAACTGGGCGGAAAGTAAAATTCCTAGGACAGCATGGTTGTGGCGCTTCCCTTTGATGAGCGCCAGCAAACCCTGCTTGCGAACCCCGACCATGTAAATCAAACACAAAATAAAAGAAATTGCGAAAAGCGTGACCCCATATAGGACGATACCGGAGAGCAGGGTCAAAACCAAGTGATGTTGACCCCCATCGCCAATCAGCATTCCGACGATACCGACCAAACCAGCAAAAACACAGGCGAGCAAAATTTCACATCCATCCCGCAACCACGATTTCACCGCGATCGCCGGGAGTCTTCCCCCTGAAATCAGTCGTATTCCGACGCTCCGAAGTTCATCCATGCGCGATATACTCACGATCGAAGCATAGGTCAGGGAGAGAATGAGGAATAGGATGATGCGATGCGAACCGATTAGAACGCTCAATGCCAAGGACCAATACGATTGCGCCTTATACGCTTTTACAGAGTATCCCAATGATTTTAGAGTTTTCTTTAGAATCCGGACATCCAAATCCCCCGAAACGATGAGAAAACTACCTCCTACCTTCTCACTTCCGTAGGCATCTTCCTCCGAAACTTCTTCCAGTAATTCCGGCTTTGCGCCATCGCCGAAAAATCGATACTTAAAATTGATTCTACCGTCCGAAGACGGTAGAATCATTCTCTTAGCAATGAGGCTGTCGTGTTCCATCGCAATGCGAAGCATATCCTGTTCCAGATTGCCCCCCGAGCCTCGATTCAAATCAACGTCGACCGAAGGATAAAGTAGAAAAGCAAAGGTGACAGACTCCTTTGTTACGGACCACAAAAGGAGTATTGTCATGAGCAGTGCTGAGAACAAAACAAACAGACGTTTTCGCATTAACATAAGTCAACTACAATCCCCCGCAACCATATTGAACCAAAATAAACACAATTTTTCAATATGATACAAGAGAGTCATTTTATCCCGCTACAGATTCCGTCAAAGCACTTCGGAACGAACGGTAAATACTACGTCACTCAGCGATTCCACTGTGTTTCGATCCGGCGGAAGTAATCGCGATCCAGCATCGCTTCGCTGACATAAAACATCGCATCGACTTCGGCTTTTCGGCGCTCCAGCAATTCCGGAGCAATCGACACCCCTTCGGACGACGGGCGGAATTGGTTCTTCACCGAATCGAAGTAGCCTTCGTCGCTGATCCAGCTCCGGTCAACGAAGGGGATCAGCATCGGCGCATCGGAAAAAATATCGCGCCCCATAAAAAATCGCGAGTCAAAGTCCAGTCCGAAGAGATTGGACAGTGTCGGGAGCAAATCAAAACTCGAGCCGATTTTACCCGTGTCGATCGGCTCCATCCCGTCGACATAAAGAATGCAGGCATTCTCGTACAATTCGAAGCGTCGGTCGACCTCATGCCCCGTCAGTTCATCAATGACTTCGTAAGGGAGTCCATAAGGATAGTGATCCGCAATGATTGCAATCACAGTTCGTTCCGCGATCCCGCGCTTACGCAGCTCGCGCAGCAGATATTCGACCGCTCGATCCAGTTCGATCTGGCAGGCGAAATAAGCCTTCGCCGTCTCAGAAACATCCAGATGCTCCACCAACGAACGGTTCTTGCGGCTGATGAAATTCCCACCGAAATTGTATTGGAGATGTCCGCTCACCGTCATATAGTAGGTGTGAAACTTCGGCTCGTCCATATACTCGAGTGCGGACAGCTCCATCATCTCGAGATCGGATTCCGGCCATACTTCGGTCACAGCAAGCCCGAGGCCCAGTCCTTTGTAGTCGTAGCCGAGGTTCGGGTGGGATATGTCGCGGCCATAATATTCATAGTAGTGGTTGTGATATGCTTTGGTGGTATAACCGAGCCGGCGAAACTGGTTGCCGAGAGCGAACGGAAGGGAAGTGGTCCCGGATGTCGCCATTGACCAGACCCCCGGCTTCGGGATACGGCTGAGAAGCGCCACATATTCTCCATCCGAAGTGCTGACTCCCCAAAGCGGCGTATAGAATGTTTGAAAACGCACTCCGCCATGCATCATTCGATGCAGCGTCGGCGTAAGCTCCGGATGGACGGCGAGGTGAGAAAATCCTTCCGCTGTGATCTGAATCAGGTTGTAGTCCTTGAATTTCCCCGTGTAAGCATTGGTTTCGCTCGGCGTTTTCTGCCGAAAATATCGGTGCAGATTTCCCAGCACCGGGTCCGTCTCCTGTGCGATTAAGGCATCAAAATCGATCGAAAGGACTTGAGGCTTAACAGGAACCTGTTCCGCAGACACCGCGGTGCCTGCCGAACCACTACTCAACACGGGGTTGGACAAGGTTTCGGCGTGCACAAAATCGACCGCAGAATCCGATGGCGATTCCGATGCGGACGGAATCCCCCCGACCAGTTGACCGATGCCGGCAGCTTGCGGCACCTCGCGCACATGCGAGAGCAGATCCACCCAAGCATAGCTGAGTGCGCCGATGCTGTCGACCGCATCCGTCGGTATCACGCGTCCGAAGTACTGCGCTTTGGCGCGGTTCGGGGAATCCCCGGTCAAACCGAGCGTCGCGATTCCGAAGGTGAACACGGCAGCGGTAAGCAAAATCGCATTTTGCCAAGAGCGGGGGGCAATCGGGTGGCACAGCGCCCGGCGCAGGAGCAACGACGCGATCGCAGGGACCGTCAGCAGGGCAAGCGGAATCGCATTGCCTGCAAGCGTGCTTAAAATCACATCCATAAAAGCAAACCCTTGTCCCGCTCTCAGGAAGGAGTAGCTCGAGTAAAAGGTTCGAAAGATCTGGTAGTAGATCAACTGGGACGCAAAATAGATGTATACGACCGCGTGGAGCGAAATCACACCGATTCGACATACTGCGGCAACCGGATGTCTCGACACATAAGTGAACAATGCGGCCGGAGGCGCGGCAAACCATAATGCGAACCACAGCGCGCCACTCGCCCAATTCCCCGTGCTGAATACACGAAGAACCGTCTCCATATAGAACAAAGAAAGAAGGAAGAACAGCCCGGTTCCCATGGGAGACCAAGGCTGTTTCACACGAACTTGTAATCTCATTTAGTCGCAATCCAACATGATCTTTAAAATCTGGTCGTCCGTCGCTTTCATTCCGTCTCGCGCCATCTTGCCGACTGAGCGAATCGTATCTTCAACATCCGCTTTGACGATGCCGTCCCCTGCCTGGTAGACTTTGTTCTCCATCGCGAGCAAGTGAGCCATCATCGCGGCGTCCAATCCGGCCGCGATCTTGATCGCGCAAGAAGCCTTCGCCCCGTCACAGACGATGCCGATGATGTTGGCCAGCGTGTCCGTGATGGTCATCTTGATTTGATCCAGAGTTCCTCCTGCGAGATAAGTGATCGCCGCACCGCTGGATGTGCAGGCAGAAACGACGCCGCAGAAGGCAGACAGTCTGCCGATCAGCGTTTTTTGATGAATGGTCAGCAGGTTGGATAAGAGCAGAGCACGAATCACCGTATCTTCCGGCAGATACTTTTCGCGTGCATAAACGATGACCGGAACCGAAGAAGAGATACCTTGATTTCCACTGCCGGAATTGGTTACAACCGGAAGCGTACAACCGCTCATTCTCGCCTCGGATGCAGCGGCAGTATAGGCTTTAATCACCTGGAACACGTGATCCTCACCGAACTTGAGAAGCGTGCTCCCGATTCGGAGCCCGTAGGTCCCGCTCAGTCCTTCGCGCGCGATCGCCATATTCATTTTCATCTGACGACGGATGAGTGGGCGCACCAAGTCGAGGTCGACCGTTGTCGCAAACTCGTAGATTCCGTTGACCGTTAAAAAACTTCGGTCCTTTAAAGCGCCGAGATACGCCTCTTTGTTCTCTTCTTTTTTTACCAAGATCTCATCGTTGCGTTCAACTCGGACGACATTGGTATGGTAGTCCGTGATTTCAACGAGTGCACGATCCGATCCGTGATATGCCGTAATCTTGATATGAAGCGGCTTCGTCGTCGTCAAGGCCTCGACCTGCGCGACTTCTTCGGCAACCAAATCCTGAATGCGACGGACGTCCTCGTCGGTCAATTTGGATAACACTTCCATGCCGTAACGCGCCCCATTGCTCACCACTCCTGCAACGGCGCTGACCGCGATCCCGCGCTGCCCCTGCGTGTTGGGCACAACGACGGATTTGACATTCTTGATGATGTTGTTGCTGCATTCGACCAAAAGTCGCTCCGGGAACGCTTTGAGTGTTTCTCTGGCAAGAGCGGCAGCGTAAGCAATGGCGATCGGTTCGGTACAACCGAGCGCAGGCACAAGCTCTTCTTCCAACACATCGATGTACTGCTGGTGGTTCATTGTCTGTACTCCCCTAGATTTTCCCTCGATTCGATTTTGAATCGCCCATATCATACCATAAAACACAGGAGCGCTCCGCTTGAATCTCAATTTGTTATAATCGAAACAAAAGAATCGAGGAGTCCTATGAAAAAAGAACTACGGAAACGGATCATCGCCGAGCGCAAAGCGATCCCGGCTGAGCGGCAAATCGCAATCGGGAAGCAAGTTTCTAAAAAGTTGTTGGAGGAACACTTGCCGTCCGTCATTTGCAGTTATGTCGCCTTCCGCGGTGAAGTCGATCTCGAAGCCTTTCACCGCGAGGTCCTTGCCAGCGGGCGGATCTTACTCCTCCCGTACACGACCCCGACCGAAATGATTTTCTGTGAAGTGGATTCGCTCGAGGACCTGATCCTGAGCCCGATGGGGATCCCGGAGCCGAACCCTTCGCGATCCAGGCGATGGACCTACGATGAAATCTGGGCTGCCGCCCCCTTTGTCGCTACGCCCGGAGTCGCATTTACCCCCGACGGATATCGAATGGGTTACGGTGGAGGCTATTACGACCGCTTCTTTGCCAAGCGTACCGCTCAGGGCGTCAAACGCGGAACGGTCGTGGGCATCTGTCACAAATTGCAAGTATTGGATGCTCTTCCGATCGAAGAACACGATATCCCGGTCGATCGCTTGTGCTTTATTTCCGAATGATTGGGTATGAGTGCACTGTATGCGAGGTGAAAGATGAATTCGGAAGAAAGTATCTTGGAATGCAGTCTGATGCGGGACTACTTGGATTCGGTGTTGACTGCACCGCTGGTCAACCCGATCGATGCAACATTTCAATTTATTCGTCGCATGTTTCCGAGCGAACGCGTTTACATTTTTGAATTGACCGACAAGGGAACCGCATTCAGCAACACCTACGAATGGTGTGCCGAAGGAATCATTCCGCAGAAGGACATGTTGCAAAACGAGCCGATCGAGTCGATCGACTGGTGGATGGAGCTCTTTGAAGGGGGAAATCCCGTCGTGATTTCGGACTTGGAAGAGATTCGTTATCAACACGCTCGCGCCTATGCTGCGTTGAAACCTCAAGACATCACCTCCCTGATCACATTCCCCCTCCGCCATGAGCGCGAATTTCTAGGGTTTATCGGGGTTGACAATTTTCAGCTTGATCAGACGGACGATATCTCACGCTTCTTGGCAAAAGCAGAACCTTACATCGTTTCGTTCCTATTGCAGAGCAACCGCCTCCATGAGTTGGAATACCGTTGCTACCACGATCCTTTGACCGGCGCGAAAAACCAGCTCGCTCTTGCGGAAGCGGATTCCGTACGACGCGAGACGTCCAGTTTGGGCGTCGTATTCTGCGACATTTCAGGGCTTCGAATGATCAACGATTACATCGGTCAAAAAGCGGGGGATCAAGCGATTGTTCAGTGTTACCAACTCCTACGCTCCGTCTTCCCTACCGACTCGATCTTCCGCCTCGGCGGGGATGAATTTGCAAGCCTATGTTTCGATATCGACCAAGCGCAATTCGAACAGAAGGTACAAACGCTGCGGCAGATGGTGCTGAAGCACGAGCAACACATCACGGTCGGCAGCGTATGGACCGAGAAGCAACCGATTCACGTGCGAACCCAGCTTTCCCTTGCCGAAGCCTCGATGCACAACGAAAAATACAGTTCATACCGTGCTCCAAATGCTCGCATCGTATGTTCCGCTTCACCGCTCCTCGCAAACCCCGATATCAAGCTTCAACGTGAGGACTTGGCACCGGATTCCGGTGAAAGTGAGTTTACACGGTTCATGCAGAGCAATTACTTTAACCCCGAGATCCTCATCCAGTCGGTCACAGCTGCAGACGGACTCAATTATCTTTACTTCGGGGATCTTCAGAGCAATATATTCTATATCTCCGATAACATGCGCGATCTCTTCGGATTCCAAAGCAATACGGTCGCAAACTTGATTGCAGTTTGGGAAAATCGAATCAGCAACCCAGAAGACCTCCATATGTACCGCCGCGACATCGCTGAGCTTCTGAAACAAAAAAAAGACATCCACGATCTCCGATACCGCGTCTTCGACGTCTCGGGGCACGAGATCTGGATTCACTGTCACGGCCATGTCCACTGGAACGAGGATCGCACGGAGCCTCTTTTTTTCGCGGGCTGCATCATCCGCCATGAGCAGGACTCGATGGTCGATCCGATCACCAGCTTCGCCAAAGAACCTGCAGCGATCACAAAGTTGGCGATGTATCAAGCCGACGAGACTCCGATCTCAATCATCGGCTTTGCGATCAATAGCTTCACGGAGATCAACGAACTGCGCGGACGCCATGTCGCCAACAAATTACTCAATGACATCGCGCGCCGCGTGATCGAGCACTTTGAAGGCAGACTTCAGTTCTATCGTCTCGACGGATTACGTTTTCTTGCGATTCGAACCCCGGCCTGCCGCGAGCGCGCCGAAACCTTGGCCATCCGACTCCGCGACCTGATCGGAGCGCAGTTCCGCGCGCACAATGTCATGGTACGCAAGCCTTGCGCAATCAGTGTGATGAATTCGAATGCCGGAATTACGACCCCCGAGGAAATTATTTCAACAACAATCTCTCTGCTCGCTTATGCAAAGAATTCCCCGGATCAGGACTATGTGATTCACTCGCCGGAGGCATTGGAAGAACAACACAACCACACAGAAATGGTGTTCGAAATCGCAAAAGACGTCCAAAATGGCATGGAGAATTTCCGCCTGGTCGTGCAACCAACCGTTCGTGCAACCGATAAAAAAATCATCGGCGGTGAGGCGTTGCTTCGTTGGAAATTACACGACAAACCGGTTCCACCGGATGTCTTCATTCCGATCTTAGAAAAAAACCGGCTGATCTCCTCAGCCGGTCGCTGGGTTTTTGAACAGGCAGTGCGAATCACAAAGCGCACAATCGCTCTCAACCCGGATTTTCATATGGCATTCAACGTAAGTTATCTACAGGTTCTCGACCCGGATTTCTTTCCGTATATGAAGCAGGTTTTGAATACGTATGAACTGGAAGCGTCCCGGCTGACTTTGGAGTTGACCGAGACCAACTTCGACGATTCTCCTCAAAAACTCCAAGAATTTTTCGACTCCTGTCAAAAACTCGGGATTCGAGTCGCACTGGATGACTTCGGCAACGGGTACTCGTCTCTGGGGCTGCTGCTCAAGTACCCGACGCAAATCGTGAAGCTGGATCGCTCCATGTTAAACGGAATGAACTCCTCTGACGAAAATCGGAAGTTCATCTCCAGCATCGTGGGCGCCTGCCATGCATTCGGAAAAGAGGTTTGTGCCGAAGGTGTGGAAACCGCAGATGATTATGAAATGGTTCATCAGGCAGGTTGCGACATGATTCAAGGATATTACTTCTCTAAACCGCTCGAAATGAACGATTTTTATCAACTGGTCGCTGAGCGCGACCGCTTCTAAATTCGAGGTTGGTTTCCCCCGACTATTTCGCATGCTCCGCAAGCCAGCGTGCGACGGAATCCTCGTGATTGGCTCCAATCACTTCCGTCGCGACGGCTTTCAACTCCGGCACCGCATTCGCCACAGCATAGCACTCGTCCGCTACACGGAACATGGAGATGTCGTTGAGACCATCTCCGAAAACAACGAGTCGATCGCAGCCCCAAAGCTGTTTGAGGTGCAAAATCGCATTGGCTTTCGTTGCTTGCCGCGGCATAATTTCGCACCAGTAATCCTTGCTGTACAGCTCCTCATGGAAAATGCAGTTGAAACGAGGATCTTCCTTTAACGCTTCGTAGAGCGGCTCGACCTCCGTCTTCGTTCCGATGCACGTGAAGTAAAAAACCTCCCCTTCATAGAGATCCGCACCGCGATGCAACGGACGAAAACGCTTGTCGCCCGCACGCGACCGGTAATACGCCTGAATCCCGGGGTTTTCATTTTCGATGATCCAAGATACTTTCTCAACCCCACTCACACTCGCATAAACCAGCGGATGGATATCCAGGCGCTCCAAATGGGATCGAATATCCTCCACTTCCTGCGAATCAAAGGAGTGCGAAAGCAGCGTCTCATGGGTTTTCGGGTCGATAATCAATCCGCCGTTGTACACGACGACCGGGCCGCTCGTGTTCACATTGGGAGCGACGGTCGAGGCCGAGGAAAGCGAACGTGCCGTCGCATAGGTAAACAAAATCCCGCGCTCCAACAACGCATCGATGATACGCGCACTGTTTTCCGTCACGCGCATTTCCGGATTGAGCAAAGTGCCGTCCAAGTCACTCACATAAAGGGTTTTAGACAAATTCATCTCCTTCTTCAACGAAAAACGCCGCCCCGTTTGGAGCGGCGCACTCTTTCGTTCCGTTTATTTTTTATTTGCAAAGATTCGAATTACGACACCCAGCAGAACAATCAAGGCTCCTCCCGCAAAGAACACCCATTCCGGCAATTGTCCGGTAATCGGCAGACCGCCTTGAGGAACATCCTCCGGTTCGACGTCGACGATCACGATCTCCTTGGAGCCGTCCGGTTTCACAATGGTGATTTCAAAGTTGTCCTTGGTCGGGACACCGGTCGGGATGTACTCCCACCGGCCGTCTTGGATGAACACGGTACCATGCTCCGGTTTCTTGGACACTTCGACGATGTCGTTGGCACCGAACACGATCTCGCCGGTCGTCTTCTCCACGATCTTCTCGGTCGTGTTAGCATTGGTATTGGTCGGCACACCGCCTTGCGGGACTTCCTCATCCGTCAAATTCGAAGTCGGCGCGGTCGGCGACTCAGTCGTCGGTGCCGTCGTCGGCTGAGTCGGTTGCGGCTGCTCCGGCTCAGTCGGAGTCGTTGTGTCGCCACCCGAGTAAACCGGACGATTCTGCACTCTGTGTTCGTACACGAAGTGATCGACCCCACCCTTCTGAAGCTGAACATCGATCGAGAACGGCGTCGCATCCATCACATAACCTTCGGTCGCTTTGGTTTCAACGAAACGGTATTCCCCGAACAGATCCGACGATTTGATTACAAATTCGATCTTGCCATTCGAATCCGTCGTCACGCGGTGTGTGACCCGACCCTGCGGATCGGTCACGGTGAACTCGGTGCCCTTCAGCGGGTTGCCGGCGGTATCGGTCTTGAAAATACGCAAGATACGATATGGTTCATTTTGGATCGTGACCGGATAAAGCACCTTCTTCACGACGCGGTTGCCGACCTGCTCGGTGTCCGTGTCGAGGATGACAACTTTGACGGCCTCCGCAGGATAGAATCCATCCTTCGGTGTCTCGGCCAGCCAATAGGTTCCGGCTCCGATCGAATCGAAGAGGAGCACACCGTCCGCATCGGTTTTTCCCGTGCGGAGGACGGTATTGCGATCCTCACTCAAGAGCTTGAACTCTACATCCCCGATCGGTTGGTTATTCAGTTTGTTCAATTTTGTGACACGAATCTGTCGCGCATTGTCGTTGACAAAGGTCAGCTCCGCGGCCTTGCCGCCGCCCTTCACATTGTTAGCATCTGTGATTTCAATGTCTTGGTGCTTCGGAACAACGATGAAACCATCGGCTGCACGCCACTCCGTAACGCGATAGGATGACTTGCGAAGATTACTGATCACAACGGTACCGCTCGCATCGGTCGTAAACATTCCGACTTGCTTGAGACCGTCGTTCGCGATGCGCTCCACACGGAAAACGGTGTTTGCGATCGGCTGACCTTCTTTGTCTTTCTTGACGATGCGAAGCTGACGGTTGATTCCGCTCTCGTTGACCGAGATATTGTAGTACTTTTGTACAATCACGATTTCTTTATCACGCTCTGCTTGCGTGCCGAGCTGTCCGTCGAGCGAGACACGGTTGTACAGATTGTTCGAAGTCAAGAACTCCTCGACCAAAGTCATCTTGTAGTCAATGTACATGATGTTCGAGATCTTGTGACCCGCTTGCAGATCCTTGCGGAACACGAGCCGGAACGCACGCGCTTCCGTTGGAGAACCGGTCGCCGGAATGTACTCAAACCATTTCTCGAAGAATTCGTCCCCCTCTGCCACCAGATTACGATCTTGGTCATACAGCTTGAAGCTGTCTGCAATCGGCTCGAGCCCCGGGCTGAAGGTATCCGTAATCGTAAGTTCGTAGATGTCCGAACGTGCTTCGTTGAGTTTGAGCGTCCAGTCCGTAATATTCGATGTGCTCGTACTGGAACCCGACTTCGAGATGTAGTTTTTGAAATTGGTGTATTTCACGACACTCGCCGTGAGGTTCATCGGATGTTCCTGTTTGTTGCCGTCAAGGAATTTTCCCTTGGAAACGGCGCCGTAATTGGCGCGGGTCACACCGACCATCTTGGTTTCATACGTGACCCGATACGGTTTGGCGAGCAGTTTGGTCTCCCCTTCGGTGTAGAAGAAGACTTTAAATGAGCGCTGATCGTCGGCGACAACCACGCGGAAGCCTTCCGAAGCCGGGTCGACCGCCTTCACTTGAGCATTGCCCTGGTACAGCAGTGTGCCATTGGCATCGACTGTGTCCGTGTAGAAACGAATCGAAGCGACATCGAGTTCTTGACCTTCTTCGATGAACTGCTCCATCTCGAGATTGTGAATGTTGTGCCCACGGTAGTTGAGATCAAGCTGCCAGCGAATCCGCTTGTCTTTGAACTGTGCATCGGGATCGGTCGAACTCTGCGGAGAAGTCCCCATACCCGAAAGCGAGCCGTTGTGCTGATAATTCGAGTTGACATAAAACTCTGCGTCGCGGATCTGAACGGTATCCTGTCCCTGCCAAGTGTAGAACGAGCGGTTGACATATTTATCCGTAAACAGGATGGTATCCGGGTTCATGTGCGCCTTGAACTCGACATAGTGATCACCGTTGTTAAGCGGCGCATTGAAGTCGAGTACGAATGCGACATATTTCGCATCGTCCGCGAGCGAAACAAGCGGTACATAATTCGCCTCTTCGTCTGCCATACCGAGCGGCAACGCTTTCAAAGCAAAATCTTTGAACACGATCGAATTCTTCACCACGCCGCTCTCCGCGAGCACTTTCGCGTCCTTGCCGTACAGGATGACCCCATTCGGAAGAACATCCTTGATGCGGAACTGCGGGAGAGCACTTTTAACCGGGTTGGCTCGCAGTCGGTAAATGACGGAGTGGTTGTCATCGTAGTTGACGCCGCTCTTGACTTCTTTCCCGAAGATGCCCGCGATCGTATAGTTGCGACCAAAGGTGCGATTTAGATCCCCGATGATCGCGGTATTGCGATAATCGCTTGCGTTCTGATAGTTCGCATCCTCGTACACCGATTTGAGAATTCGTGTACGGAAGGAAATCCGAACCGGTTTCGTGATTTTGTTGGTAAATTTGACCTTGAAAGTATCGATTTGCTCCGGATCGGCATTCGGTACCACTTCCACCGTGTAGTCGGTCACAGGTTGCAGTCGTCTCGCCGACCAAGCATTGCCGTTGTGCGTCCACTCTTCGACAAAGAGTTGCTCACCCGGAATCTGATCGCCCACCAGGATCAAACGCTGCGTCGTGAGGTCGATTCGGTCGACCAGCTCCTCGACGCCGGTGTCGATGCCTGCCATATTGAAGTAGTAATCCCAGCGGACATATTTCTCATCGTCATAGCTAGTGTCAAAGTCCGCTTGTTTGTGGACATAGACGCCGTACTTGACATGTACGATGCGATCGCTTTCGATGTTCACATCGGCAGGCTGACCCGCGACACGAAGCGAAGCGGCGTTGCGGAAGGTTAAGGTTGTGAGCAACGGATCCGACTCGATGTTTTCGATCAATTTGAGCGCACGATCCGCGATTCTGGACTTGGCTCGCACCACTACCGTCCGGTTCGAAATGTCTTCATCGGCAAATGCGAGAGCAAAGCCTGCCGCATCGCCCGTCAGATCGATGGAGGTCGTGCCCGCCGAGAGCGGCGTCACCGGAACAATCGTCCGAGTCACACCGTCCATTCCGGTCGACTCGATCACAACATCGGATAACGCAAACGTCATCGGTCGAATCTCGTCTTCGGCTACCGGAGACGTGAGCAAATCATGGAGCACCACGTCCTTAAGAGGGAGCTTCCCCTCATTGATCGTGACGGTCCACTCGATCTCTCGCGAGTTGACAAGCGGGTTGTTGGATCGCTTCGTCAACAGAGGACCCGGACTATAGGAAACTTCCGCGGTAGCGGTTGCAGCGTCCTCCGGTTCCGTCGCAGCTTCATCCGGATAGCTACCGACTCCGGCGACATAAGTGAAGGTCGAAAGCCAAGGTTGGAGCAATTCCGCCATTTCCGATGTCCGCACGCGTACACGGAACGCTTTGCGGTATCCGCCGGCCTCCGGGTTCGGAATTTTAACCAACAGCTGATCACCGAGCACTTCGTAGAAAAACTGTTCACCGGAAGGTACGCCGGACACTGCGGCATATGCCGCTCCCTCCTCCACGGAAAGCTGAGAACTTGCATCGTAGCGAAGGGTCAAACGGTTTGTTGTTACACTTTCTACTTTCAAGCCCGACGGAATGTCGTAGCGAAGGATCATCATATCTTGGTCTGCCGACAGATTGACATTGGCATCGATCGTCCATAGAATTTCCGGCGCATTGCGAACACCCGAAAGCAGAACCGATTGACCTCCTCCGCCGGAAATCTGCGGCCGCAAATGGAAGACCGCATCGGTCCCGCCCTTAATCGGAACCGTCAGAATAAACGGCTCCGTCACCACTTGGTTTTGCATATAGACGCGAATGTCCGCCACGATGCCGAACATCGTCTCTTCTTGCGGAGCATATTCTTTGGAGAAAGTCAAAATGAGCTGCGTCGGATGGCTGCGGTCATCAAAAGTCGCGACGAAGGAGCCGTTTGCCCCCGCCGTCAGCGCCTCTTCCAAGGACAGAAGTTCCGACGGGTCAAGGCGCTGGTACACCGAAGAAATCGGTAAGGAATACCAATCTCCGACTCGAATCCCCTTCTCCGGTCCGGCGTTTTCATCGCCGGCATTTTTCGTGAGGACATACGCAAATCGGAAGTAATGCTCCGGGGAAACTTCCATCCCGTCTATGAGCGGATCGAAGTGGCTTCCGTCCGTTGATATCATCACTTCCGCTTCCATGCTGAGTTGGTCTGTCAACTCGACTCCCGATTCACCATCCGCGAAGCTCCCGGCGATGATCCCCGGCAGCTGGCTCACCAACCCGATGGTCAATATCAGAGCAAGAAGGACAGCAACGACTTTTTGGATCATTCCTGTACGCATAAGCACCTCTCTTTTATAAATTATGACATTATTTAAGTAGTATTATATTATACCATAAAAAGGCGGTGCCGAAGCACCGCCTTTTGGTTCTTATGACATATTTTACAAATTGTTACGATCGAATTCTCTACGCACGGCGATTGAAGAAACGTACCGCGACCCCCATCAGAACCACGAGCGCTCCACTGACATAGAAGAGCCACTCAGGGAGTTGACCGGTGATCGGCAGACCGCCCTGCGGGATGTTCTCAGGAACGATGTCGATTTCGACGGTCTCCTTCGATCCGTCCGGTCGAACGATCGTGACGACAAAGCTGTCCTTCGTCGGAACGCCCAGCGGGATGTACTCCCATCCGCCGTCCACGATGGTGACAGTGCCGTTCTCCGGCGGCGTGCTGACTTCGACAAGATCCTCCGGCTGAATCGGCAGGTCTCCACGTGTGCGATCTCCGTTCGTCGTTGTCGTCGGCTCCGTGCCAATTCCTCCGGTCGCATCCGGCGCCGGTTGTGTCGGCTCCGTCGGAGTGGTTGGCTGAGTCGGAGTGGTCGGAGTGGTTGGCTGGGTCGGATCCGTCGGTTGCGACGGAGTCGGATCTGTCGGAGCGGTCGGTTGGTTCGGATCTGCCGGAACCGACGGTTGCGGTACTGCCGACTTCGGTTGATTCACGACTTTGACTTCAAGCGGCTTGCCGCCTTTGTTGACATCGTTCGCTGCCGTGACCGTGAATTGCTTCGGAGCAGCGAGCTCGTAGCCTTCCGGTGCCTTCACTTCGACGAGGTCGTAGGTCAGATTCTGACGAAGCTTCTCGACCAGAGCCGTACCGTCCGATCCCGTTTTGAAGGTGCCCACCACAGTGACACCATCCGGACGCTTGAGCTCGACGCGGAACTCGACACCGGCCATAGGCTCACCTTTTTCGTTGACCTTGACGATCTTCATCTGACGGTTGACACTCGATTCGTCGATGGAGATGTCGTAGTAACGTTGCAACACTTGTGCTTGCGACTCTTTCACCGCATCCTTGCGGAGCGCACCTTCCAAAGTGACTTGGTTGGTTACGGTGTTGGACTTGAGCTTGCCTTCCACCAGTTGCGTGTGATACTTGATCTGCATCTTCTTGGTGATCATCTTACCCGGACCCTCACGGAAGATGAGGTGGAAGACGGTGCTGTCTTCGCCCGGATTCGGCTCGACCAACTCAAACCAATTGTCGAAGAAATCCTGACCTTCGGCAACCAAGACGCCTTTGTCGTCGTAGAGTTCGAATCCGTCTTTGAGCAGTCGCAGCCCCGGTGAATACGTGTCGATCACCTTGAGTTTGCTGATGTCCGAATACGCTTCGTTGAGCGTGATCGTCCACTCGATGAGATCGGTGTTCTCGACCGCTTTTCCGCCTTTGCTGACGAAGGTGTTGATGTTTTCTGTTTTCGAAACTTCAGCTTTGAGCGGAATATTGAGTTTCTTACCGCCCTTGTCTTGGAAGTGAACTGTCGATTGGCTATCGTATTTGGTGAGACGCTCGCCGACCATCTTGCCGTCGTAGACAATGCGGTACGGCGCGTTGATCATTTTTTGGGTCACTCCGTCATGGAAGTGTACCTTGAAGCTCTTCTTGTCCGGCGAGACTTCGAATCGGATGCCGAGATCGGCAGGATTCACCAGAGTCGAATCTGCATTGGTCTTGTCCGGCTTTCCGGTCGAATCGACGGTATCCGTGTAGATGCGGAAGGAGTTCTCATCGATCTCCTGACCATTTCCGACGGATCCTTCGACGGATGCATTGTAGATTTCTCCGGCGAGGTAGTTGAAATCGATTTGCCACTCGACCTTCTTTTCTTCCGGACGAATCTCTCCCAGCATTCTCGCATTTTGTTTGATGAATGGCGAGACATATGGGACTTCTCTTGTTTTTACAACCGGCTTGGTACGGCCGTCATGTGTAAAGGTCGCCGTGTTGATCAACTTGTCGCCCAAGATCGTCGCGGACGGATTGATGCGTGCAAAGAAGCGAACGCGGTGATACATGCCTTCAACCGTACGAAGGAACTTGATCTCAAAGCCGTCGTATTTCTCTTGTGCACCGGCTGCCGGATCGTATGGGATCAGATCCGTTGTTCCGACCTTACGAACCTTGAGCTCAAAGTCCTTACCCAGTTCGAAGAACGGATGCTTGTTGTGCGGCGGATCCAGATGCCAGGAGGCTTTACCGATTCCCGTTGTGACCAGTTGTTGGAGATCTTCTCCGGTGACGATGACGCCCTGCGGCAGATCATCTTTGATCACGAGATTGGTAATCGGTCCCTCAACCGGATTGACCGCCAAGGTATACGGGATCTTCTGTGTCACTTCATCGAATCCGGTGTAATACTTATCTTTATCGTTTTCTCTTGCCCAATAATCGTTGGCCTTCGAGTAGACATTTTCAACGGTGTATGGGAGCTTGAAATTGTATTTTTCGGTTCCTACGCCCGCAGTATTTCCAAATGCCGTCGTCACTGAATTTACCTTCGGATCCAAAGTCGTACGGATGCGGATGTAGACCGGGGAGTCGAGAGGCTTGGTAAACACGAACTTCACCTTCGTCGGCTCTGCCGGATTGAAGACGATGTTGAAATCTTTTCCGAGAACGCCTCGACTTGCAGTGAACCAGTCATGGCTTGTCGGGACATTCTTATTTCGTCCCAGTTCTCCATACAACACCTCGACCGTTTTCGGATCGATGGTCTTGCCGTCCGCCGTCAACTGGAACTGCTGGTAAGTACCGTCGATTTCGTCCGTCAACTCGGTAATGCCGGTCGGAATATTGGTCAGATTGAAGAAGAAACGCCACCAGAGGTAGTTGTTTGTGTAATCGGTGTCGAACGAGAATTGCTTCGAGACATAGTAGCCATGTCGAACGATGCGCTTCGCTTCCGAACTGTATTCCGTGCTTGCCGGTTTGCCGGCAAAGTCGAGGGATGCCGTGTTGACATATTCAGCGTCCACCACATATGCCCACGGTGTATAACCGCTGGCATTCGCTTGCGGGATGAACTTGAGCGAGAGGTGACTTCCAGTTCTACGGTTTTGTTCGAAATGTCTTGGTCTGCAAAGTGGAGTTTAAACTGCGTTCCACCATTGAGCGTTTCCACCCAAGTCTTACCCGGGGTGTTGACGCCGAGAACTGTCACCGGAGTGCCCGGATCCGTAGCCGAAGTTTTGACGAGCATTTTGAAATCCGATGGATCGAAGGTCATTGGGTTCGTCGGGAAGGTCTTCGCGACGAGGTTGTCCGTCAATACGACATCTTTCATCGCAAGCTTGGACGGGTTGATCGTGATCTTCCAAGTCAGTTCGTTCTTGTTGATCTCATTGCCATAGTCCTGCGCTTCCGTAGGAAGAATGACTTTGGTGATCATCTTCGCAGGTGCAAAGGTCACGCCGGCCGTCGTCAGCGCAAGGTGATCGGTCGCACTTTCGTCTGCAACCAGTTTCGCTTCACTTTGGTACGAGAAACTCTCTGCCGAAGGATCGATTTTAGCAGGATCTTGCAATGTGTCGACCGTAACACGGAATGCGTTGCGGTATGCATTGACCTTTGGATTGGCAATGCGAAGGATGAGCTCATCGCCTTTGACTTCGTAAGTGAAGTTTCCGGCAGCAGGAACCGCGCTACCCGCCGCACCCGTAAGCTCCGCACCGTATCCGTCCACTACGAGCTTACGGTCCGCGTCGATCGATTGCCGGATCGGTTGCACCTTCACGCCGCTGACGATCAGAGCAGGATCCAGTTTTTGACGAACGATCAACACCTCCTGATCGCTCAGGAGATTGCGGTTGACATCGATCGTCCACACGATCTCCGGTCCCGGGTCTCGTGCGCCCTGCATCGCGATCCCTGCGGCCATTGAATCCGGCAGGGTCAGACGCGCTTTGTAAGGTCGCGTTCCGCCCGACGGAAGTGGGAGCAGAATCTCATACGGCTCTTCGAACTTGTAGCTCGACATATACATTTGAAGGGTTGCGAGGATGTTGAACTCGGTCTCTTCTGCCGCGCCATATGCTTGCAACAGCTTAATGCGGAGGCGAGTCGGATTGACATAGGCGTCGAACGAAGCGACCAGATTGGTCTTGTCCTTATTCAAACGCGCTTCCATATCCTTCAGTTCCGCTTCCGTCAGCTTTTGGAAGACATTGGACAGTGGCAACTCGAAATAGTCGTTGGCTGCGATCTCGGTTCCCGATTTCTTGTGAACCGCATACTTGAAACGCAGATAATCGCCTTGTGCCAGCGCATTTTCCGCGGCATCGTTCAACGGCTGATATGTGATTCCGTTATCCGATGCATCGATCTCGACAGACCAATCAAAATGGTCTGTAACCGGGTTCCCTAGAGTCCCGTCCGCATAGCTGCCGCCGCGAATCGGGAGCAAAGGAAACAGTCCAACTGCAAGCGCTAGCAACAACAAAATGCTAATCACTTTATGCTTCTTGTTTGAACTCATAATCCCTCTCTTTCTGATCTTTCTTTCGCGTCCGTTTGGAACACGATATCGGGGGGGCGAGTCAGACTCGCGCCTCAGTTCCTCATTCATACCCATCATATCAAATTTCGAATCGCTTCACATCCCAAAAAAGCGTAACAAATTTTAGTAACATAGGTTACCGAAACTGCTTGCGTCCATCACTACAATAAAAGCACAACACAGCACAACGGCAAAACCAAAGGGGGAAACAACGATGTTCTGTATGCAATGTCAAGAAACGGCACAAAATAAGGGATGTACTCGAATCGGCGTCTGCGGAAAAAGCGCTCCGGTCTCCAATCTACAAGATCTGTTGATTTATACGGTCAAGGGTCTCGCCGAATACAACCGCCAGGCACGCGCTCACGGACTCAACCAACCGTCGTCCGATGCCGTCATTCTCGACTCACTCTTCGCGACCATCACCAACGCGAACTTCGATCAAGAAGCGATCACGCGAAAGATTTCGGTCGCGCTCGCAACACGCGACGAGGTGCGCCGCACACTCGAACAAGCCGGAAAACTCGAGTCCAAAGAATATCTCGATTCGGCAACTTGGATGACCGATCCGAGCCAATTTGAAGCCAAAGCGGAAGAAAAGCGCGTCGGCGTGCTCGCTTCGGAGAACGAAGATGTCAACAGCCTGCGCTCCCTCGTCATCCTGGGACTCAAAGGGATGGCTGCTTATGGAGAGCATGCCGCGAATCTCGGTTATCACAGCGACGACATCCTCGCATTCATTGAAAAGGCTCTGATTGCGACGGAGAACGATGCGCTCTCGGCTGAGGAACTCACCGCTCTCGTGCTCGAAACCGGTAAATTCGGAGTCGATGTCATGGCGCTCCTCGACAAGGCCAATACCGAGACATACGGCAATCCGGAGATCACCGAAGTCAACATCGGCGTTCGTAACAATCCGGCGATCCTCATCTCCGGTCACGACCTGCGCGATATGGAAGATCTGCTTAAGCAGACCGAAGGTACCGGCGTCGATGTCTACACGCACTCCGAAATGCTGCCTGCCAACTACTATCCGGCATTCAAAAAGTATGAACATTTTGTCGGAAACTACGGAAATGCTTGGTGGAAACAACGCGACGAGTTCGCGACCTTCAACGGCCCGATCCTCTTTACGACCAACTGCATCGTGCCGCCGCACGACAGCTACAAAGATCGCGTCTACACCACAGGGTCGTCCGGATATCCGGGATTTAAGCACATACCTGCGCGTGAAAAAGGCGGCATGAAAGACTTCTCCGAAATCATCGAGCATGCGAAACGCCTGCCTGCTCCGACGGAAATCGAGAGCGGCACCATCGTCGGGGGCTTCGCACACAACCAAGTCATCGCGCTTGCCGACAAAGTGGTCGAAGCCGTCAAATCCGGCGCGATCAAACGCTTCTTTGTGATGGGCGGCTGCGACGGTCGCATGAAGTCGCGCGACTACTATGCCGACTTCGCAAAAGCGCTTCCGAACGATACCGTCATCCTGACAGCCGGCTGCGCGAAGTACCGCTACAACAAGCTTCCGCTCGGCGACATCGGCGGCATTCCACGCGTGCTTGACGCCGGACAGTGCAACGACTCCTACTCGCTCGCAGTCATCGCACTCAAGCTCAAAGAGGTCTTCGGTCTCGATGACATCAACGATCTGCCGATCTCCTTCAACATCGCTTGGTACGAGCAAAAAGCGGTCATCGTACTGCTCGCTCTGCTCTTCCTCGGCGTCAAAAACATCAAACTCGGACCGACACTTCCTGCGTTCCTCAGCCCGAATGTCGCAAAAGTTCTTGTTGAAAACTTCGGTATCAATCCGATCCAGACGGTACAAGAGGACATCGTCCAGTTCTTGGGATAACACATGGCTCCTAGCCATTTCGAAGCAAGCAAAAATACCTGCTCGGCGGCTACAACAATCGAAACTACAACGGCTCACATCCATCGATGTGAGCCGTTTGCTTGCGATGTAGCCGGTGGTCAAGGCAGTAGACCAAAAAATATCAAGCAATTAAAGATCGGTTGCGTCGATATATTTTATAAAAATTTGACATGGATTCCAAGGATCCCACATGTCCGGGAAACACTCGAGTTCACGAAATCCCATGGATCGATAAAAGCGGTTGGTGACATCGTAGGTCGCATAGATGCCGGATTGCACGGTCTTGACCTGCACATAGGTGAATCCGCTGCGGCGCGCAAGCGATTCAAACTGTTTGTAGAGGGCCCTTCCGATCCCTTTGCGATGATGCTCCTTACACACCCCCATCACATAAATCTCGGCGGCATAAGGCGAAGTCGCCTTCAGTGCGATGAAGCCGACCGGAACATCGTGCTCAAATGTTGCGATGAAAGGCATCTCTTTGGAATCTTCCACATAGGTGCGCAGACTATCGGGTAAACCGAACCATTCCGGCAAAGCCGTTAAAATACATTCCGCGATCCGCGCTTTTTGCTCCGGATCGGTTATCAATATTGTTCTCATCATTCTCTCCATCAGAAAATTCGCGCCCGAAAGCGCGTCGGTATCACTCATTTCAGTCGTTTTCTAATTGAGAGAAGCAATCACGGATGTACTTTATCATATCGTCACACCGTAATCAAGTCACGGTCTCCTGTCATCAATACCGATGAGAATGTTCTCCGGCCGATAAAAAAGAGCCGCCGGTGCGACTCTTTGGGTTGTTTGAGTTTCTATCTGAGGTTGTAGAACGCGTTTCGACCGGCGTAGACGGCATCTTCTCCCAGCAGTTCTTCCAGGCGAAGGAGCTGGTTGTACTTCTCGACGCGGTCGGTACGAGCCGGTGCGCCGGTCTTGATTTGACCGGAATTGAGTGCCACAGCGAGATCCGCGATCGTGGAATCCGCCGTTTCACCCGAACGGTGCGAGATGATGGTCGTAAATCCTGCGCGCATCGCCATTTGGCAAGCATCGAGGGTCTCAGTGAGCGTACCGATCTGGTTGAGCTTGACGAGGATCGCATTGGCAGCCTTTTCTTGGATGCCGCGCGAGAGACGCTCCGTGTTTGTGACAAAGAGGTCGTCTCCGACGATTTGGATCTTGTGGCCGAGTTTTTGAACCATCAGCTTCCAAGCCGCCCAGTCTTCTTCTGCCAAACCGTCCTCGATCGAGATGATCGGATATTTGTCGACGAGACCTGCGTAGTAGTCGATCAACTGCTCGGAAGTGAATTCCTTGTTTTCGCTCTTGAGCGAGTATTTGCCGGTCTTCTCATCGTAGAGCTCGTTGGCAGCGACGTCGAGGGCAAGCATGATCTGATCTCCGGCCTTATATCCGGCTTTCTCGATCGCTTCCATAATCGCTTTGAGCGCGTCTTCGTTGGTCGGAAGGTTCGGAGCAAATCCACCTTCGTCGCCGACTCCGGTCGCGAGACCTTTTGCCTTGAGAACGGATTTGAGTGCGTGGTAGATTTCAGCACCCCAACGGAGACCCTCCGCGAAGGACGTCGCTCCGACCGGCATAACCATAAACTCCTGCACGTCGACATTGTTGTCGGCATGCGCTCCGCCGTTCATGATGTTCATCATCGGAACCGGAAGCATTTTCGCATTCGGTCCGCCGATGTACTCGAACAGGTGAAGACCGGTCGCTTCCGCTGCCGCTTTGGCGACCGCAAGCGAGACGCCGAGGATCGCATTGGCGCCGAGGCGACCCTTGTTCTTCGTTCCGTCGATTTCGATCATCAGCTTGTCGATCGCGACTTGATTGACCGCATCGATTCCGATGAGGGCTTCTGCGAGCTCTTCATTGACGAAATTGACCGCAGCGGTCACACCCTTACCGAGGTAACGGGATTTGTCACCGTCGCGCAGTTCAACCGCTTCAAACGCTCCCGTAGAAGCTCCGCTCGGTACCGCAGCACGGCCGAACGAACCGTCTTCGAGAATGACGTCGACCTCCACGGTCGGATTTCCACGCGAGTCCAAAATCTCTCTTGCAATGATATCTGCAATGGTTGTCATAGTTTCCTCCTGTTATGCTTGCCGAATCCCTCGGCATATTGTGAACCGTTGATTTTCAATTATTTCAAAATGCTGGTGCCGGTCATTTCTTTCGGCACCGGGAGTCCCATCATTTGGAGCAGAGTCGGAGCGAGATCCGCAAGGCGCGAATCGTCTCGCAGTTCGGCAGAGCCCACACCGCCGATCAAAAGCGGCACGCGATTGGATGTGTGCGCCGTCATCGGCGACCCGTCCGCCGCGATCATTTCTTCGGCATTGCCGTGATCCGCTGTGATGATGAACTTGGCTCCGATCGCTTCGAGCTTCGGAATGATGCGGCCGAGGCAGTGATCGACAGCCTCTACCGCTGCAACCGCAGCTTCCAAGACTCCGGTATGACCGACCATGTCCGGATTGGCAAAGTTACAGATGATCAGATCGTATTTGTCCTCATCGATCAAAGAAAGCAAACGATCGGTCAACTCATAGGCGGACATTTCCGGCTTCAGGTCGTAGGTCGCAACCTTCGGCGAATCGATGAGCACGCGGTCTTCGCCCGGGTTTGGCGCTTCCACACCGCCGTTGAAGAAGAAGGTCACATGCGCGTACTTCTCAGTCTCCGCGATGCGCAGCTGCGTCTTGCCGAGCGATGCGACATATTCACCGAGGGTGTTGTCGATCGACTTCGGCGCGTACGCCGTCTCGATGCCTTCGATGGTGACGTCGTAGGTCGTCATGCCGGCGTAATGCACCGGGAAGTAGCGACGTTCGAAGCCCGCAAACTCCTTGTCCAAGAAGGCGCGTGTCAGTTCGCGGGCGCGGTCCGGACGGAAGTTGAAGAAGAGAATCGAATCGTTCTCGGACACCGTCGCGATCGGTTTGCCTTGATCGGCACCGCCGCAAGAACAGCTGCAACCGCAACCTGCACCTTTGACGATGACGGTCGGCACGACGAATTCGTCGGTGACGCCTTCCGCGTAGGAACGTTCCAATACCTCGGTTGCGGACTTCGCTATATTGCCTTTGCCGTAGACGAGGGCGTCGTACGCCTTCTCGACGCGCTCCCAACGCTTGTCGCGATCCATCGCGTAGTAGCGACCGGAAACCGATGCGATCACGCCGAACCCGATCTCATGCATGTACGCTTCGAGCTCTCGCACATAGCCGAGCCCGCTCTGCGGCGGCGTATCGCGACCGTCCATAAATGCATGTACATAGATGTTGTCGAGACCGCGCTGCTTCGCCAATCGAATCACCGCTTTGAGATGATCGATGTGCGAGTGCACGCCGCCATCCGAGAGCAGCCCCCACGTGTGAAGTTTGGTGCCATGCTGCTTCGCGTGGTCCATCGCCTTCACGAGCACAGGATTTTCAAAGAAATCGCCGTCCTCGATCGACTTGGTGATGCGCGTCAGATCCTGATAGATGATCCGTCCCGCGCCGATGTTGAGGTGACCGACTTCGGAGTTTCCCATCTGTCCGGCCGGGAGACCCACATCGAGCCCGGAAGCCGCCATCAATGTGTGCGGATATTTCGCGAACAGCGAGTCGATCACCGGCGTTTTTGCGAGATAGACCGCATTGCCTTCTTTCGCTTCCGACTGCCCATATCCGTCTAGAATAATCAGTGCCGTTGGTTGTTTCATAGTACCTCTTTCTGTATTTGCGAGCGCCATATCGGTGAGCCGAAGCGCCTAGAAATTGACGAGCTTGATGTAGTCGTCCGGCTTGAGGCTCGCACCGCCGACCAGCGCGCCGTCGATGTCGGTCTGGTTCATCAGTTCTTCGACATTGTCCGGCTTCACGCTGCCGCCGTATTGAATCCGAATTTCTTCGGAGACTTCATTGCCATATTGTTCTTCGAGCACGGTACGGATGTAGGAGATCACATCGTTGGCATCCGCTGCACTCGCCGTCTTGCCGGTGCCGATCGCCCAGATCGGTTCGTAGGCTATGACGACCTTCGGCGCAGCCGCCGATTCCACTCCGCGGAGTCCCGCGAGGATCTGCGATTTGACGAGGTCCTTCGTCGATCCGGCCTCGCGCTGTTCCAGCGTCTCGCCGCAGCAGAGGATCGGTGTGAGTCCCTTTTCCAATGCTTTTTTGACCTTGCGATTGACCGTCTCATCGGTCTCCGCAAAGTATTGACGACGCTCGGAGTGCCCGATGATGACATAGCGCACGCCCCAATCGAGCAACATGTCCGCCGACACTTCGCCGGTGAACGCGCCTTGGTCTTCGAAATGCATATTTTGTGCACCGATCCCGATCGACGTGCCCTGAGTGCACTCGACGAGCAACGGGAGGTAGACGAAAGGAGCACAGATCACGGCTTCGACCTGCGAACCGGCAATCGCCGGAGCGACCGCCGCTACAAAGTCCTTCGCCTTCTCCTTGGTCATATGCATTTTCCAGTTGCCTGCAATAATCGGATATCTCATGGCGACCTACTTTCGATCGAGCGCCGCAATGCCCGGAAGTTCAATCCCTTCGAGGAATTCAAGCGATGCGCCGCCACCGGTGGATACATGCGTCATCTTGTCGCCGAATCCGAGCTGATTGACCGCCGCCGCGGAATCTCCGCCTCCGATGACCGTCACTGCATCTGCTTCCGCGAGTGCACGCGCCACTTCGCGCGTACCGCCTGCAAAACGGTCGAATTCGAACACACCCATCGGTCCGTTCCAGACGATGGTCTTGCACTTCTTAATTTCATCGGTAAAGAGCTTTGCCGTCTTCGGTCCGATGTCGAGTCCCATGTAGTGGCTCTCAATGTCCGCTACGACTGACGGAACCGCTTCCGCATTGGCGTCGAACTCCTTGGCGATCAGGTGATCGACCGGCAGGAGCAATTTGACCCCTTTGCTCTCCGCTTTTTGCATCATTTCACGCGCGTAGTCGAGCTTGTCCTCTTCAAATTTGGACAGACCGATGTCGTGGCCCTTCGCTTTGAGGAAGGTGTACGCCATCGCTCCGCCGATGATCAGAACATCGACCTTGTCGAGCAGATGATCGATCACCTTGATCTTGTCGGAGACCTTCGCTCCCCCCAAGATCGCGCAGAACGGTCGCTCCGGTTGATTGACCGCATCCCCGAGGAATTTAAGTTCTTTCTGGATGAGGTATCCGCAGACCGCAGTATCGAGATAATCCGTCACGCCGACGGTCGAGGAGTGCGCGCGGTGCGCAGTTCCGAATGCGTCATTGACATAGATTTCCGCAAGCGATGCGAGATCCTTGGAGAGCGCTTCGCCGTTTTTCTCTTCTTCCGCACGGAATCGCGTGTTTTCGAGGAGCATGACATCTCCCTCGGCAAGCTTCATCACCTGCTCACGTACCGCGTCGCTTACGACCGCTTCGTCCGCGGAAAAGACGACCGGCTTCCCGATCAATTCGCCGAGTCGTTTTGCGACCGGGGCGAGGGTGAATCCCTCAGTTTTGCCCGGTTTCGGCTTTCCGAGATGCGAACACAGAATCAGTTTTGCGCCTTGATCCATCAAATAACGGATCGTCGGAAGCGCTCCCGTAATTCGGCTTTCATCGGTGATCACACCGTCTTTGAGCGGAACATTAAAGTCGACGCGCACGAGCACGCGTTTTCCTTTTACATCGATATCTTCGATTGTCTTGCAATTGTACATCGGATCCTCTCCTTTGTTCTCATTATGTAGTTCTCGGTAAAAAGACCCGTGGCCGAATCGCCACGGGCCTCACGATCAGTGCTTGTCCATGTATTTGATGAGGTCGACGACGCGGTGCGAGTAACCCCACTCATTGTCGTACCAAGCGATGACTTTGAAGAATCGCTTCTCGCCTTTGAGGTTATTTTGGAGTGTTGCGAGCGAGTCGTAGATCGAAGAACGCGGATCGTGGATGAAGTCCGTCGAAACGAGTTCCGCTTCACAAACTCCCAGAATGTCCTTCATGTAAGTCTGAGACGCTTTCTTGAGGAGCGAGTCGATCTCTTCGATCGAGGTGTCACGCGATGCAGTAAAGGTCAGGTCGACCACGGAAACTGTCGGTGTCGGAACACGGAAGGACATTCCGGTCAGCTTGCCCTTTGTCGCAGGGAGCACCTCACCGACTGCCTTAGCAGCACCGGTAGAAGAAGGAATGATGTTGATCGCTGCAGCACGTCCGCCTCTCCAGTCTTTCTTGGAGCTGCCGTCGACGGTCTTTTGCGTCGCTGTGTAAGCGTGGATGGTCGTCATCAGACCGGTCTCGATACCGATGCCCTCTTTGAGGAGAACATGAACCACCGGCGCGAGGCAGTTTGTCGTACACGAAGCGTTGGAAACGATGTGGTGAATGCTCGAATCGTATTCTTCTTCGTTGACACCGTAAACGATGGTCTTGACGCCGCCCTTGCCCGGTGCGGAAATGATGACTTTCTTAGCGCCCGCATCGAGGTGACCTTGCGCTTGCTCCAGGCTCGTGAAGATACCGGAAGACTCGACGACATAGTCGACTCCGAGTTCTTTCCACGGAAGCTCTTTCAGAGTCGGAGGAGCGGTCACGCAACGCGTCTCGTGACCGTCAACGATGATGATATCCTCGTGCTCGAGTTCCGGACTGCTCTTGCGCGTTTTGACTTCCGCGCCGAATGTTCCTTGTACGGAGTCGTATTTGAGCTGGTATGCGAAATAGTCTGCGTCCGTTTGACGGCTGACCACCGCAGCGACTTCAAACTCCGTTCCGAGAAGCCCCTGATCGTGGAGCGCGCGGAATACGAGTTTTCCGATTCTACCGAACCCGTTGATTGCAATTCTTTTCATGATTCCTCCTTCATTCTGCTTTCCGCAGACCTTTGATTTTGTTCAAAATTTCTTGGGCGGCCGTCTCGTCGGTGATCAACTCCATATTCGGATTGAGTGTCGCCACCGCTCGGATCGCGTCCGCCTTTTCTTTACCGCCCGCTACGGCAATCGCATGCGGGAGGGATTGGTAGGTGCTGAGATCGATGCCGATGGTACTGATCTCATGCACGATGTTGCCTTCTTCATCGAAGTAATAGCCAAATGCCTCGGCGACGGCTCCCTTCGCTAGAATCGAATCGATCTGCGCCGGCTCCAATTCTCTGCGATTTGCCATCACATCCGCTCTTCCGATCCCGAACACGAGAACATCGATGCGATGAATCTGTTCCAGCGCACGCTTGATGGCCGGCTCCTGTTTGAGGCGTTCAATGCTCTCGGCGGAGAGATTGTCCTGCGAGAGCAAGGTCACATATTGCGCATCCATCTTGGAGGCGAGCCGCTCCACCAAAGTGTTGGCCTGCATTTCGTAGCTGTGACCGAGTCCGCCCCGCGCGGAGACGACCAAGCGTTCTCCCGGAAGCGCGACATTGTTCTCTTTATACCCCGCCACCACGCGTTCGATCGAATGACCTCCGGTCAAACCGATCACGGTCGCTCCGGTCTCTCGGACCAAGGTGCGAAGCCTTGTCGCGGCGGACTTTCCGATTTCCGTCAAGGTCTTGAGCGCATCGCCTGCGTCGCGAACGACGATGACGCGGCGGATGCCGAGTTGATGCTTGAGCGCTTCTTGCATCTCCAATGCCGAATTGCTCTGCGAACCCAACAGGCGAAGGATCCGCTCTCCATCCGGCAGGAGCGTCATTCCCTGGCTCAGAAATTCCAGAACACCCGACTCGCGGAGAATCTCGCATTCTCTGCGGATATCCCGCTCCGATAAACCGGTCAGCGAGGCAAGTTGACGACGCCCGACGGGCTGTTGCCTTTGAATCGCCTTCATGATCGAAAGTCGGATCGGCATGAGTTCATGCATCTCCGGTACGAGCTGCGACAATAGACTCATGGCTCCTCCTTTCGCGGGGATTTCGGACATTCGCCCAATCGATGGGTCAATCGGCCATCGGTACGTCCATCGCCAATCGGTTGATCGGTTGATCGGCCAATGGGTCAATCGGGCGCCGATGAACGAGCTGGCGCAGAAGTCCGTGAGACGGTCGCTCTCTGGACTTCAATCGTCCTAAGTCATAATTTATCCCGCGGGCATAGTATAGCATATCCATCGGGATTTGAAAAGTTAAGAATCAGAAAAAATGTCCCGGGATAAAATCAAGCCCCGAAGCAGACAAAACACTCGCAGAGGGGAGAGGCTGCTTTGATTTTGCCGCAAACAAGCTGTAGAACGCGGCACAGCCCTACCCTCGCGGACAGCATGGTCAAACGGAGCGTCGCAAATTCTCGCGCACGAATGCGATCACGGACGCGACATCGGAAAAGCGATGTTCCGTCTCAGATTGCTCCGTGGCAGGCGGATCGACGATCCATCCGCGCAGTGCATGTGGATTCTGCCCTTCGCCGAGGGCCACATCCCCGGGAGCACCGTGGGTGTCATCGCCTGCAGCACTGCCGACTCCTCGCGTTCGTGCAGACGACAGGGCGGAAGAGGAATCGGACGACGAAACGGGCGACAAGACGGTCGACGGAGCAGGGTCGGACGAAGAAGCGGCACGCAGCGCGTGCAAATTGGAGGCGGTGGCAGAGCCTTCTCCACTCGCCTTGAACATGAAATCGGTGATGCCGAACTCCTTGAAAATCGCCAGATTCATCGAAAGCGATACCGGCGTCTTGATCGCGATCATATTGCCCAGCGGAATCGCGTGTTTTTCGCATTCGGCAATCGAATAACTCGAAGGCATGAGCCGGATATAGAGCTGCTCCTTCGGAATAAAATCCAGGCAGTCGGCGATATGCTTCACTCCCGTAACCAAAAGGCGACCGTCTCCGATCTCATTGGAACAGGCTTCGAGAGCCGAGCGAAAATCCGGGTAAGATCGGGCGCCGGACGGTAGGTCCAGCTCGGAATTGGGTCGTTCGAAACGAATCAGCGGGATCCCCAACTCTTGCGCGGCGGATCGGGCCGTGCGCGATGCTTCCGCCGCATGCGGATGCGTCGCGTTGATGATCATTCGAAAGTCATGCTCTCTCGCCGCTCGCACCAGACTCTCGACGGTGTAGCGTTCGAGGCGGGAACCCGCATACTGCGTCTCCCCGAGCTGCGTCGCGACCGTGAGCAACGATTCGATGCCGAGATCTTGGAGTACATCAAAGATCCGCTTCGCTTCGTGGATGCCGCCCATCACGAGGATCATAGCTGATATCCTCGCGGTGTGACCATCCTGCCGTCGATCAATTTGGTCGCACGGTTTCCGATCAGAACGATCGACGTCATTCCGACTTTGGTCACGTCGAGGGTGGAAAGCGTCGCGATCTCGTAGCGCTCTTCCTCGCGTCCGGCATCATGCACCGCCGCACAGATCAAATCGCCTTGAATCCCGCGCACGGTCTCAAGCGTCTCCGCCAAATAATCCGGTCTGCCGTTGCTTCGCGGATTGTAGATCGCCATAGCAAAATCCGCTTCGGCGGCACAGCGCACCCGCTTTTGGATCAACTCGTACGGAGTCAGCAAGTCGGAGAGCGAGATGTGACAAAAGTCGTGCATCAGCGGTGCGCCGACGACGGATGCCGCGGCGCAGGATGCCGTGACACCGGGGATCACGACGATCTCATCCGCACCGTCGCTAAGTTCGTAGATCAGCCCGGCCATGCCATATACGCCCGCATCGCCGCTGGAAATCACCGCGACGCGGTTGCCCTTTCTGGAACTCTCGATCGCCGCCTTGCAGCGATCCACTTCGCGGCGCATGCCGTTTTGAATGACTTCGCGGTCTCCGATCAGCGGCAAAATCAGGTCGATGTATGTCTTATAACCGACGATCACTTGAGAATCTTGAATCGCTGCTTCCGCTGCAGCCGTCATATTTGCTCGGTTTCCGGGACCGATACCCACTACATAAATCATATATCCTCACAATCTGTTTGTTCAAAGTGGAAGCCGTATCGACTCCACGCAACCCGGCATCCGAGTCAAAAGATGAGTCAAGCGGCGCGAAATCCATATGGGACGCCAAGCGACCTAGGCATAAGTCGAGCCCCGGGCGCTCGCCGTCTCGCCGCCCTGAGGAAGGCTGGAACCCTTCGGCAAAATCGAGTATCAGCGCGACGGGTCGTGCGGTCCCATGCGCATCGAGCGGTCGATCGCGGCACAAAAGGTGCAGCCGTTTCCCTTGCGGACCTCCGTCAGGAGCCGACCCCCTCCGGAACCGGCGGCTGCGCTCGCCCCGGCGACGGACGCCACCCCCGTCACCGACTTGACAAAATCCGAAGCCGGCGCCACCGCCTCATACTCCTGCAGCTCCTCCGCAGCAAAAAACCTCACCGCGACCCCCAGCGCCTTCGCCGCTTCCAACACCGCCGGCTCGTCTGCCTTGAGGTCGATGCTGTTCAGCGAGGCAATCGTCTCCGGCAGGATCCGATGATCCGCCAAAAACGCGTCCAACTCCCGGCGGTACTTCTCCGGCGGCGTGTCCCGCTTGCATCCCGTGCCGATGTGCACGATCCGGATCTCCGGCACCGGCGCACCCGCCGGGCGGTTCGCGATCGCACTGTTGATCTCCTTGATGCGCAAGCGGTTGGGCTCGAGCGGGATCCCGTAATGAGACAGGATCTGCTCGGCGTTGATGGCGCCTCGCACGTCCGTCGCCGTGGTGATGACATCACGTGCGCGGTAGCCCCGCGCACGGAGCGCAGCCGCCAGACGAATCGCGCGGTCGTTGGCACCCCCGCCGTGACCCGACAACACCGAGATCACATGGTGGGCATGGTCGTCCAGCACCAGCACCGCCGGGTCGCTGTATTTGTCGCCGACAAAGGGCGCGATCAAGCGAACGGCGATACCGAGCGCACCGAGGAAGATGAGGGTGCGGTCTCCACCTGCTGCATCGAAGGAATCGCGCACGGCATCGCGGCGTTCGGCGCGGGATGCGGATCGCCGCACAATCCGGATCGATTCCGGATCGCGCGGGATCGCATCATCGGACGGAGTACAGGAGGAAGCCGCTTCGAGTCCCCCCTCGATTCCGCAGTCTTCGCCGATCACCGCTCGAATCTCTTGGGCGAGGGCATCCCCACGATCGGTAAAGCTTAAAATCGTCACCCGGCTCATCGCGATCCTACTCTTTCGCGACGGCGCGGCGATAACCATGCGTGAAATGCTTGTCGTATAATTTCGAAAAATTATATTCATCGCCGAGCGAACGTCCCACGAGGATCAGCGCATGCTTGCGGATCTTTGCTTCCTTGGTTTTGTGCGCGATGTCCTCCAACGTGCCTCGGACAATTTTTTCGTCCTCCCAGGTCGCGCGATAGATCACGGCAGCCGGTGTATCGGCCGGATAGCCGCCTGCGCGGAGCTCCGCTACCACATCCTCGATCCGATCCGCCGATAAGAAGATGCACATCGAGGTCTGATGCGCCGCAAAGCTTCGTATCGACTCCTTTTCCGGCACCGGGGTGCGTCCGGCGATGCGGGTGATGATGACGGACTGCGAGATCTCCGGGACCGTATACTCGAGCGACAGACGCGATGCCGCGCCGAGGAAGGAACTGACTCCCGCAACCAGTTCATAAGGCACATCATGCCGACTCAGCTCCTCGATCTGCTCGCGGATCGATCCATAGATCGAGAAATCCCCGGTCTGCAGACGCACGACCCTTTGACCGGTGAAATGCCCTTCGGTCATGATGTCGACCATGCGGTCGAGGTCGAGCTCCGCGGAGTCATAGATTTTGCACTGCGGGCTGCAATATTCGAGCAATTTGGGATTGACGAGAGAACCGGCGTAGATCACGATGTCCGCCTGCTCCAACGCTTTTGCTCCTTTCACGGTGATGAGCTCCGGATCTCCGGGCCCCGCACCGACAAACACAATCGGGTACATAATCCTCCTATCGATCGGTGTCTACCGATCCACGCGCCGATGCTTCGGGCGCACCAAAATCGTTGTAAAATATGAGATTTCGTCCGCGCGATATGTGCGCAGCGGAGCGGTGATCTCATCCGCCTTTCCAAAATTGCTCGAAACCACGGCGCAATCGAGCATGCCGCATTCGTCGATCACAGCGCGAATCGCCTCGAAATTGCGATACGCCTTCATCAGTACCAGCGCCGAATCCTCCCGGAGCAATGCACGCACCCGCTCCTCCGCATTCTCTGCCGTACAAGGGAATACAACCAGCGGTTCATCCCCCTCGACCAGCGAATGCTCCACCGCACTCGCGATAGCCGTAAATGAAGTGATGCCGGGGATGGTGACGCTTTCGACCGTCGGCGACACGAGATGAATCCGGCGCAGCAGATAGACATAGGTGGAGTACACCATCGGGTCTCCCAGAGTCAGGAATCCGACGCGCTTTCCCTCCTCCATCATGGAGACGATCTCGCGCGCGATGACTGCGAGTTGCTCATCGCGGCGGGTAACATCCTTAGTCATCGGAAAATGACGCGACGCGACCGTCGTGTGCGGTTGCACATAGGATTCCGCGATGAGGTAGGCTTCGCTCTTTCCTTCCGAATTCCCCGACGGCACCACCAAGACATCGAGCGATTCGATCGCGCGGATCGCCTTGAGGGTCAGAAGCTCCGGATCCCCCGGCCCGACGCCGATTCCATAAAATACGCCACGGCTCATTGAGAACCTCCTAAGTATTGAAACCGGACAATCT
>JAUMWO010000006.1:32823-33046 GCA_030529605.1 Bacillota bacterium
AGGATTCTGCGGTTTGAAATATGTATAAGTTCCGAGCGGCTCGAGACGCGAAGCTTGAATCTGCGTCGCTTCCACCCCTCCCCACTCCGTTTCATGCTCCCGAAGATAGGACAGCAGATCATAAAAACTCTCGATCGTGATCGTCGTCATGACGAGTACAGCGCCGGCATCCAGCATCGGACGCAGCCACTCGAGAATCGGGCCGACCTTGCGCCCGGTTCCG
>JAUMWO010000006.1:33056-35452 GCA_030529605.1 Bacillota bacterium
AGGGGGCATGTCGAAGCAAGCCGCAGCCGTCGCTTTCGACGCTCGATTCGGCGTTCGCCGCACCACCGAGATCAAACGGAGCTTCGCGATGAATCGTCTCCACTTCAACTCCAAATTGATCGGCATTGGCACGAATCAGCTCGATGCCTTCTTCCACGCGCTCGACCGACGTGACCCTAAGGCTCGGAAACTGCACCGCCGCCTGAATCGAAACCGAGCCCGTCCCCGCGCCGATATCGACCAGAGAACGCGCTCCCTCGAGCTCCAACGCGTCGATCGCGAGAGCACGCACTTCCCGCTTCGTCATCGGCACCCCGCCTCGGATAAACCGTTCGTCCCGCACTATGCCCTCCTTCCCGCCATCGGTTCGACGCCGAAGTCGCCGATCAGGACGACGGCGAAGGTAAAGCGGTCATAATCCGCGACCTTGCTCGCCGCTTCCGTCGTCGTCACGATGAGTTCTTCATGCGGGTATCCCAGATAGCTCCCGATGTACATCGGAAGATTCCGCCCGCGCTCCAGGAACGCTTCCGCGACGGCGCGCGCCGTCCATTTCGTATCGGTGAGCAAACAGACGCGCGGATAGGCGGCAAGCCGATCAAAATCCGCCTCCCGCCCATGAACCGATGTTTTGTAGACATCGTGCATGGGAAGTCCCAGCCGTGCAAACAGCATCTGCACACTGGAAACACCGGAGAGCACCTCGATGGTCGCCTCCGGATAATTGCGCCGAATAAACGGCGTGATGCCGTAAAACACCGGATCGCCGGATGCCAAGACCCCTACCGTCTTCCCTTCGCCCAGCAGGTGATCGAGCGCCTCCTTCATCCGGTCGAGCGATCGATAGGGAACTTCCTCCGCCTTTGCTCCGGGCGAGAGCTCGCGCGCGAGTTCGATCTGTCGCGCCGAACCGATCCAAGCGTCGACCGATTCCAGCGCACGCACGGCGCGCAGCGTCGTTTCCTCGGCACCGGCGATACCGATGATATGAATGATGTGTGTCATTGTCCTTCCTTTTTGTCGGTGATGCATCCCGCATCCCGCGTGTCGCCGAGGCGATGCCCGGGCATGTCGTAAAACACGAGATCGATGCTCATGCTGCGATCGGGACGAATGTGGTCATAGCAGCGTTCTTTCGCGCGTTCCGCGAGCGATTGAAACACTTCGGTCCTGCCGAGTGCACGCAGCATCTCCGCCGCCTCATCCGTCGTGTTGGCCGCGTAGACCGTTCGTATCGCATCGAGCGGGAATCCTTCGATCGCCATTTGCGCCGCGATGATCTCCGCCCGCGCATCCGCGATCTTGGAATGTGTGTTAAAGATTCCTGCCGACAGCTTGATGAGCTTTCCGATGTGCCCCACGATCAGCGTGGACTCAAAACCGAGGCGAACCGCCGAATGCAGCGCAAATCCGACAAAATTACTCATATGCACGATCTGGTCCTCGGAAAACCCGTCGGCGATCGCAAAATTTTCTCCATGCTTGCCCGGGACGAGTACGAGCCGGCGCACACCCTGTTCGTATTTCTGTCGGAGCTCCGCATGGATCGATGCTTTGAATGCATCCTCGCTCATCGGGCGCACGATCCCGCTCGTCCCGATGATGGAGATCCCGCCCAAGATGCCGAGCCGCTCATTGAAGGTACGCTTGGCGATCTCTTCGCCGCCTACGGCCTCGATCGTCACTTCGATGCGTCCGATCGGCGGCGCGTCGCCGCAAGATGCGACCTCATCGCGCCAAACTTCCAAGAGATTCTGCGCGATCATCGTTCGCGGCACGGGATTGATCGCCGCCTCGCCGACCGGGATCTGCAGTCCGCCCTTGGTCACTCTGCCGACTCCCGCACCTCCGTCGATGACGATCTCCGGGACTTCCGGACATTCTCCCGGCGCCGGCGGCACCATGCGAAGCGTCGCGACGATTTCGATGCCATGGGTGACATCCGCATCGTCTCCGGCATCCTTGATGACCGAAGCGCGCGCACTTCCTTCATCCAAACGCTCGCTCCGCAACACCGGAATCTCGAGATACTCCCCCTCCGGGAGCCGAATCGTGATTTCCTCCCGTTCCCGATCGGGATAGAGCCACCGAATCAGCGCCGAGCGCGATGCCGCCGTCGCACAACTTCCCGTCGTATAACCGCAACGCAACAACCGCCCCTGATCCGAATAATAAACATTGTTGGACGCCGTACCCATGCCGCCTCCGATCAGCGTTCCACGCGATCGTAAAGCAATGCGTTGATGATCGACGCCGCGACATTGCTACCGCCCTTGCGACCGAGTGCCGCAATCGAAGGGATCGCGCTCTCCGCAAGCATCTCCTTGGACTCCGCCGCCCCGACAAAACCGACGGGCACGCCGACCACCCCGATCACATCGGAATCCGCCGTCATT
>JAUMWO010000111.1 GCA_030529605.1 Bacillota bacterium
GAGGGACTTGAACGCCGAGCGAGAAACCACCTCGAACGAGGTCAGGTTTCGAGCGACGGCAGGCGTGATAGCGCGGTGTTTCGCCTTCGCGCGAGAGCACGCAGCGTGAGAAACGACGCGCGGAGCAAGTCCCTTTGTCCGCATTCCTTAGCCAAGCGCTTTTAATCCGGACATAGACTCCTCGGATTCCGCCTTCGTCACAACGAGCACCATGCGACCGGCGCGCTCCTTGTCGCGGCGATGCGAGTGAAAACGAAGATCGGAAAAGGTCGAATACGCACCACTCAGATGCACCTCGACGCCGAGGTTCTCGAGCACGAGACGGTTCACACAATGCGTATCGATGTGGTATTTTTCGCCGCGACGCTCCATCCACGAAGGGAGAACCGATGCCGATCGACCGGCATCCGACGCTTCCGGTCCGGCAAATTCGGCAAGAAACTGCTCCCCCACATCGAGAGAAACTTCAAAATCATCTTTCGCGATGGCCGGCCAGATAAAGGCGACGAGCTGATTCGGCGCAATACCGTAAGTTGTCTCAATCAATCGCACGGCGCACGAAGCGATGCGACCGAGCGTCCCGCGCCAACCGGAATGGACTACCCCAAACACCGAACGATCCTTCGAGACCAAAACGATGGGCGTACAATCCGCGTATTGACTGGCGATGACGACATCCGAGCGATCGGTGACAAGGCCGTCGCAATCCGGCACATAGGAAAAATGTCCGCGCAACGGCAAAATCGACTCCTCTTCGATCAAACGCACGTCGGCGGCATGCACCTGCTGCGGAAAGACGATCAAGCGATCTTCCCTCGCCGCAACATCGAGTTCTGCAATGAGGCTACGAACTCCGGCGGCCACGAAGTCCGTGTCCGGGTTGGTTCTCCAGCCGAGATCGATGTTTGACAAGCTCATGCATGCCCTGAGTCCGTATTGATCCAGTGCGGGGCAGATCATCCGGTTCGTATCGGTGATATGAAACATGGTCTCCTCCTAGTGGGTTGAACCCATTGTAGCACCCGAAGACAAACAGCGCAAAACCTTGACGGCGCGCAATGCGCTCCACAGCTTGTCTAGACAGCCATTTTATGGTACAGTGAAGTTGGTTCGTTTCAATAACGGACACAATACATTTAGGAGTTCCCATGAAAAAATATCCTGTCAAAATGCTGACCGAAGGTGCGATCGTGATCGCGCTCGCCACCGTACTCAGCTTCATTAAGCTTTGGAAGATGCCGCAAGGCGGATCGGTGACCGCTGCTTCGATGGTTCCACTTCTTCTTTTCGCATACCGCTGGGGCGGCGCGAAGGGGTTGCTCGTATCCGTAGTGTATGGATGCATGCAGTATTTGATCAAGCCGGAAGCAAACTCACCGATCTCGTTTCTCCTGGATTATCCGATCGCGTTCGGCGTCATCGGCATTTCGGGCTTCCTTTCACACCGCCGCAAATCCTTCACGCCGATCGCTCTGGGAGCTGCTGTCGGACTTGCGCTACGCTACATCGCTCACGTGATCTCCGGTGTCGTCTTCTACTACATGTACGCACCGGAAGGAATGCCTGTACTTCTGTATGCTCTCGGATACAACAGCTACATGCTGCCGGAGTTGATCATTGCGATCCTCGTGCTGTTCCTGCTCTACAAACCGCTTCAACGCATCAAAGCATAGATCGAATGAATCCTGGCCGGACTTGAGTGCGCACTCCTAAGATCCTGCCAATTACCACAAAGGGGGCGCTATGCTCGCAGTTTACAAGAGCTCCAACGAAGTCTTCACCAAGCTGGACAATCCGGAGGACAATGTCTGGATCAATCTGGTTCACCCGACGCCTGCCGAAATCGAGCAAGTTTCGTCGTTCTACGGCATTCCTGCCGACTTTATCAAGGCGCCGTTGGACGAAGAAGAACGATCCCGTCTCGATTCGGACGACGGATATCACCTGATCCTCGTCGACGTTCCGATCGTCGGTGAGACTTCGCGCACGAGCATGTTTACGACCATCCCGTTTGCGATCATCGTCGGCGAGCGCTGCATCGTCACGACTTGCATCCAAGCGCTCCCCATGCTCGACGATTTCATCCTCGGCCGGGTAAAAGGGTTTGTGACCGGCAAAAAGTCGCGTTTCATTCTGCAGTTGCTGAACAAAAACGCGACTTATTTCCTGAACTACCTGCGCCTCATCGACCGTAGAAGCTCGGCGGTCGAAATGGAGTTGCACAAATCGATGAAAAACCAGGAGCTGATCCAGCTGCTCGATCTCGAAAAGTCCCTCGTCTACTTTTCCACCTCGCTGAAAGCGAATGAAGTGGTGCTCGAAAAACTGCTCCGGATGGAATTCATCCGCCGTTATCCGGAGGACGAGGAGCTCCTCGAAGACGTCATCATCGAAAACAAACAGGCGATCGAGATGGCGAACATCTACTCCAACATTCTCAGCGGTACGATGGACGCCTTCGCCTCGATCATCTCAAACAATCTCAACATCGTGATGAAATTCCTGACGTCGGTCACCATCGTCATGGCGATCCCGACGATGATTGCGAGCTTCTATGGGATGAATGTCAAACTCCCGCTCATGGATCATCCGTACGCCTATCTCTTTATCCTGATGTTCTCCATCTTCGTGATGGTTCTCGTCGCGCTCTTTATGGCGCGAAGGAAAATGTTCTGATCCGCCCGTCAAAACCATAGGATCCTCTCGGGATCCAAATATACGGTCAGGAAATCCCCGACCGCAATCGAACTCATCTGCGGAATCCGCACGATGAGTTTTTGTTGTTCAAACACGCCGTGCACCAAGGTATCGGAGCCGAGCATTTCGACCAATTCCGCCTCGACGGTGAGCGGAGCGCATCCCTCGCACGGCTCGAGACCGATGTGCTCCGGGCGAACACCGAGCATCGTATGCGCTCCGGCACGATCAAACAGAGTAGAGAGCGAAGCGCAGGGGCGGATGAAATTCATCGAATAGTTGCCAGTGAACGCCCCGACAAAAGGATTGACTGGCGTCCGATACAAAGCGACCGGCGTATCGATTTGCTGGAGCTCGCCGTGATTGAGTACGGCAATCCGATCGCCCATCGTCATCGCTTCGACTTGATCGTGAGTGACATAGATCATCGTTGTCCCGATCAAGCGATGCAGTCGCACGATCTCACCGCGCATCTGAACGCGCAATTTGGGATCCAGATTGGAGAGCGGCTCGTCGAGTAAAAAGACCTTAGGCTCTCGGATCATCGCCCGACCGAGAGCCACACGTTGCTGCTCTCCACCGGAGAGCTCCCCTGGCCGCCGATGCAGCAGATCTCGGATTCCGAGCATCTCCGATGCCTCCAACACTTTGCGTCGAATCTCCGGCTTAGCGACTCGTCGTAGCTGCAAGCTGATCGCGATGTTGTCATACACATTCATATGCGGATACAACGCATAATTTTGAAACACCATCGCGACGTCGCGATCCTTGGGCAGGCGATCGGTCACATCCGTGTCGCCGATTCGAACTCTCCCGTCCGTCGGCGTTTCCAGCCCGGCAATCAATTTAAGAATCGTGGACTTGCCGCAGCCGGATGGACCGACCAGAACCAGCAATTCTCGATCATTCACCGTGAGATCGACCCGATTCACGGCGGTTTTCCCCGCTGCATATTGTTTGGTAAGCCCTTGCAGTTCAACCTTGGACATAGCGAATCTCCCGTCTCAAATATTTCGTGACTTCTCCTCGAATCAAAGCGAACATCAGAACGAATGTGCCGATTGCGGCAACCGCTCCCCCCAGCGTCGAGAGGCGCAGCTTCGCCGAAAGGCTTTCGTATGCCCTGCCGTAGTCCGATGCCGGAATCCGTTGCAAGTTCGTTCCGGCACTCTCCCCCGCCGGATGCATGTTGACTGAGCGGGATCCAAGTACTTGAGCAAGCGCTTGCTCACTCAACTCGAATCGCATCCCGTCGATCGCGACGAAGGTCAGAATCATCAGCACGGTGAGGACGATCAAAACCAAGCTGACAACAACGACGGCACGTCGATGCGTCCTCAAAAATTCTGTCCAGTATACATCCACAAGCACCTCGGTGAGAAGCGATCGCAACACTCGAATCATCCCGACGATCCCGGCAATCGAGAGCAGCAAAATACCGAGAAGATCGATAAGAAGAAGGAGTTGATTCCACTGCAGCAGATCCCGGGTCGCCCCGGAATAATCGTTGATCCGGAGCCCCGTCACGTGGATTCCTTCCGATTCCAGCCGCTCGATGGCCTTCGCCGCAAAAAACCGTCCACCGTTCTTGTTGAGTGCCATATAGGCGACTGCCCCATCCGACCCGATCCATTCAACACGATCTCCGAGCGATGCAAATGCCCGAAGTTCGCCCATCTGATACACATAAAGCATCGCACAGACAACGATCATGAGTGCTGCAAGGCAGATACAGACCGTTTGCCCGGTCGTGAATCGACCTTGATCCGAGAGGTCAGCATCGAAGCAAAACTTTGAATTCACGGCGTTTCACCTCCCTCCACGATGCGCACTTGCTCACCGGGGACGAGCGAACGAGCGCTCCTTCGAATGATGAGCTCACCCGGCTGAAGCGGCGATCGAATCGCAACGAGTTTTTGATTGGACGCCAAAATCTCGACCGACAGCGCGATGACTTCGATCTCAGTACGATCCAGAGGATTTTCGACCGCACGGTAAATGGTCGGCTTGCCTGCGACATTCCGGATGCAATTGACCGGGACCACGATCGAGAAAAAACCGTGACTTCCTCCCTCCGGATCATTTGCATCTCGCAGCAGCTCACCTCCGCGCAGCGGGATCTGCTCGACCACATTGAGCGTCAAATGGTGCAGTTTGGTCGCCGTCAAACTCATCGCCACCATCGCAGCCAAAAATACGATGAGAAGCCGATTGCCCAGTTTTGTACTGCGGCGAGAACGTCCTCCGCTCATTGCCAACGCTTCCTCTTGGCGAATGACACTTCCGAACCCGCGAAGTCCGAGCGTCATTTCCCGGTGCGCAATCAGGTACAGCAGGAGCGG
>JAUMWO010000112.1 GCA_030529605.1 Bacillota bacterium
TTCTGTCTATATCATTAAAAAGCGAGACATCTAATGACCGATGAAATCTCCCTCATAGCATTTGCAGTCCTCGTATGGTAGACTAGATAAGGAGGACTTATGACGCAAACATTCAATAAGATCGCTCTGGTCGTCATCGACAGTGTCGGGATCGGTGCATTGCCCGATGCCGAGGCCTTCGGTGACGCCGGAACCAGCACCCTGGGGAGGATTGTCCGCCACAGCGGAGAAACTCATATACCGAATCTATTGCGCCTCGGTCTCGGATGCATCGACGGGATCGATTATTTGCCCTGTCCCGACGATGTAGTCGGAGCATACGGAAAATCCGACGAAGCGTCTCAAGGAAAGGACACGTCGACCGGGCATTGGGAGATCGCCGGTCTGCGCATCGATGTTCCGTTCAAGACTTATCCTCAAGGATTCCCGGCACATATCATCCATGCATTCGAAGAAAAAATCGGCAGAAAAATTCTTTGCAATCGACCGGCATCCGGCACCGAAGTGATCGCCGAGCTCGGAGAGCTCCATATGCAGACGGGCAGCCCGATCGTTTATACGTCGGCGGATTCCGTGTTCCAGATCGCAGCGCATGAAGAGATCATTCCGCTCCCTGAGCTCTATCGGATGTGCGAGATCGCTCGCGCTTTGCTCCAAGGAGAAGATCAGGTGGCTCGTGTGATTGCGCGCCCTTTCATCGGGAAGCCGGGGAAGTTTGTTCGCACCTCCAATCGCCGTGATTACAGCATCAAGCCCTTCGGGAAAACTCTGCTTGATTTTGCCAAAGCGGACGGTTTCGCAGTCAAAGCCGTCGGCAAGATCGTCGATATTTTCGACGGGGAGGGGATCACGGAAGATGTGCACACCAAGGACAATATGGATGGCGTGGACAAAACCCTCGAGGCGATGAAGGGAGATTTCAAGGGCATCGTGTTTACGAATCTCGTGGACTTTGATGCGAAATTCGGTCATCGCCGCGATATTCCGGGCTACCGCAACGCCTTAGAAGAATTTGACCGCCGCATTCCGGAACTGATGGATGCACTGGGAGACCAAGACGCGCTGTTCATCGTCGCGGACCACGGCAACGATCCGGGTCACACCGGGACGGATCACACGCGAGAGTATATTCCGATCCTCGTCTATGGGAAACGCATCAAGGCGGGCGCCAACATCGGAATTCGCAAGACCTTTGCGGACATCGGGGCGACGATCGCGCAGATGCTCGGTGTGAATTACAAAGCGCTCGGAACAAGCTTTATGGAGGAACTATGCTGAAGAAGATTCAAGAAGCAAAGGAATTCATTCAATCCAAACTTCAAGGGTCAAAACCGGAGATCGGAATGATCTTGGGTTCGGGTCTCGGCGTGCTCGCCGAGCGGTTGGAAAATCCGATTTATATCGAATACAGCGACATTCCGCATTTCCCGGTCTCGACGGTAGCGGGGCATGCGAGCCGTTTTGCCGTAGGCATGTTCGAAGGCAAATGCGTCATCGTGATGCAAGGGCGCTTTCATTACTACGAAGGTTACACGATGCAGGAAGTCACTTTTCCGGTGCGCGTCATGGCGCTTCTCGGGATTCGACACCTTGTCATTACGAATGCGGCGGGAGGGTTACATCCGGATTGGATCGGCGGCACCTTGATGCTCATCCGGGATCAGATCAACATTATGGGAGTCAGCCCGCTGATCGGACCAAATGAACCGAGTTTCGGACCTCGCTTCCCGGATGTGTCGGAAATCTACAACCGAGCGGTCAATGAAAAAGTCAAAGCGGCGGCCGCCAAGAAACAGATCGATCTCAAAGAAGGAGTTTATTTTTACTTTACCGGTCCCGCTTACGAGACGCCGGCGGAGGTGCGCCTAGCCAAGACGCTCGGCGGAGACGCTGTCGGGATGTCGACCGCTCCGGAAGCTCTGATCGCCGCACATATGGGAATCCCGGTCACCGGTGTGTCCTGCATCACCAACCTTGCAGCCGGTATTCAAGAATCTCCGCTCCTGCACACGGAGGTTGTGGAAGTGGCTGCGCGTGTTCAAGAAAAATTTATCGAGCTCGTACGATCGATCGTCGAGTTGCTCTAGGTTTGATATGAATGTCAAAGAGATCATAGCAAAAAAGAAGCGCGGACTCGTTCTCAGCGAAGACGAGATCCGCTTTGTCGTCGACGGCTACACCGCCGGCGAGATTCCGGATTATCAGATGTCGGCATGGCTGATGGCCGTCTGCTTTCAATCGATGAATGCGGAGGAGACGGCTGCTTTGACTCGAGCGATGGTCGAATCGGGTGATCAGGTTGATTTGTCTCCCATCCATGGGATCAAGGTCGACAAGCATTCGACGGGTGGAGTCGGGGATAAGATCAGCCTGATCGTCATCCCGGTCATGGCTGCACTCGGCATTCCCGTCGCAAAAATGTCGGGGCGCGGTCTGGGACATACCGGTGGCACCATCGACAAATTGGAGTCGATCCCGGGCTTTCGGGTCGAACTCACACCGGATGAATTCATTCGCAATGTCAATCAGCACAAGATGGCGATCGTCGGACAGTCCGGCAACCTGACGCCTGCCGACAAGAAGATCTACGCGCTGCGCGATGTGACGGAAACGGTGGATTCCGTCCCACTGATCGCGAGTTCGATTATGAGCAAGAAGATCGCGTCCGGAGCCGATGCGATCGTTCTCGACGTCAAAGTAGGGAGCGGTGCTTTCATGAAAACGGTCGATGCAGCACGACAACTCGCGCGTGCGATGGTCGATATCGGCACGAGTCTCGGTCGCAAGACCGTCGCTTTGCTTACCAACATGGATCAACCGCTCGGCAATGAAGTCGGCAATTATCTGGAGGTCGAAGCGGCGATCGACGTTCTCCGCGGAAAGGGGGCGGAGGATGAAGTCGTTGTAGCGACCGAGATTGCAGCGCATATGGCAGTGCTGGGAGGCGCCTTCTCGGACATCGCGACCGCTCGCGACCGTGTGCGATCGATATTGTCCACCGGGGAAGCTCTCTCGCATCTTAAGACATTTGTTTCCATCCAGGGGGGCAACCCGGATGTCGTGGATCATCCGGAGAGTTATCGTTACCCGGCGCAGAAGACCGAGTTTCGTGCCTCCAAAACCGGATTCGTCGGTGCGATCGATGCCGAAAAAATCGGTCATGCGGCGATGCTTCTCGGCGCGGGTCGCGAGACCAAAGAGGACCGCATCGACTTTGGCGCAGGCATCGCCATCCGTAAGAAAATCGGGGATCCGGTAAACGCCGGGGATGTGATCTGCGAACTGTATTCCAATCGGGATTCGGCTTCGGCGATTTCCGTCCTCGAAGAAGCGTATACGATCACGTCGGAACAGCCACAAAAACCGATCGAGATCTACGAAGTGATTCAATAGGCGATGCAATTTCAACTGGAACAATTCGAAGGTCCTTTGGATCTGCTGCTTTCGTTAATCCAACAAAAGCAGGTCGACATCGATGCGCTGTCGCTGCTGTCGATCACGGAGCAATATCTCCATGCAGTAGAAAACCTTCGTTTCGACATGGACGAGGTGGCGGAATTTGTCGCGATCGCTTCGATTCTCGTCGAGATGAAGGCAAAATACTTGAACAAGGGCATCCTGGAAACCGTTGAATCCGAAGAGGATCCGATGAACGCTCTGGTGCTCCGCCTCAGGGAATATCAGAAATACAAACAGATTTCGACGTTTTTCTCGGATCGCTTCGGTGCTCTTGACGCACACTTTTTTCGTGAGCGACCGGATTTGGAGATGAAAACCGAGGAAGTCGACGAATTGCGGCTCGATGCCTCCCTGTTGCTGGAGGCTTTTCAGCGTATCGTCGACAATCTTCAGCGCTTTGACGACGAGCGTCAGACTTATTTTGAGACGATTCGTAGAGACCGTTACACCGTCGCCGATCGGATGCGGAGCATCCGGCGCATCTTAGGGATGCGCGACCGTCTCGTTTTCTCCGAGCTATTTGATGAAGAGACCACGAAGTCGGAGATGATCGTGACTTTTTTGGCGATCTTGGAATTGTTGAAAGCCGGAACGATTCGAGTACAACAAGAGAGCGTGTTCGGAGAAATTTTAATACGATCCGGAGTGAAAAGGGAGGGCAGCAATTGAGCGAAGAATATGACCAGATAACACCGGGTTTTGTTATTCCCAAGAGCGCCTGTGATCAAGGCGACGGTTCACCCGCTGCAATCGATAGAACAGATCTTGTCGAAGCTCTGCTGTTTGCGCATGCCGATCCGCTGCCGATCAAAAAGCTCGCTTCGATTTTGGAGTTATCGGTCCGCGATACGAAGCTCGCACTGGACGAGTTACAAAAACGCTATGACGCGAGAGGCGGCCTCGTACTGATCGAAGCGGGTGGAGAATATCAACTCGCGACCAAGAAACAATATCATCCCTACGTGGATCGCCTGTTTCAGACCACCAAGAAACGCGGACTGTCCAATTCGTCGCTCGAGGTGCTCACCATCGTCGCCATGCGTCAACCGATCACCAAAACCGAGATCGAGCAGATTCGAGGCGTGGGATCGGACGGTGCCTTACAGAGTTTGCTCGCCAAGGAGCTCATCTATGTTTCCGGGCGACTCGAGAAGATCGGCAAACCACAGCAGTATTCCACGACGACGACCTTCCTTCGAGTATTCGGTTTGAAATCCCTCGATGAACTGCAGTCCCTGGAAGATATCGGTTTCATCGAATAAAAAAGCGGCTCGAAAGCAGATTTTTTGTTCGTTTTTTTTACAATTAGTTGCGGAAACGCTGTCCTTACTTGCGTCGTCCCGGATAGACCTTGAGACCTTCCGCAACGATGTGCATCGCTTTTTTGAGATCTTCGGATTTGAGGACATAAGCGATACGCGCTTCATCGTTTCCGAGGCCCTTCGTCGCATAGAAATTCGCAGCAGGAGCCATCATGACCGTTTCTCCGTCGATGTCGAAATGCTCGAGGAGCCATACGACAAATTTCTCGGCATCATCG
>JAUMWO010000113.1 GCA_030529605.1 Bacillota bacterium
CCCCTCTTTTCCGACGTCGACATCGCCGGAGTCGATCTGATCGATGAGAAAGTGACGCGACACAAACCGCCGTTTCGGATCAATTACTGGTTCATCGGGATCAATGTCGTTGTCTTTCTGTTCTTGTGGAGATTGATCAATACCATTGCGATGCTGAAATTCGGATATCGCCGAAAAAAAATGCGAAAACGCAAGCGCGCATAGTACGCATACGCATCGAACGCATAGAAAAAAGCTCGAAGCATCGGCCTCGAGCTTTTGTTATGACGTCCTTTCTACGCGTTGCAGCACTTATGTGCGACCGCCTCGATCTCCACGATGGCTCCGAGAGGCAATTTGGCAACCTGAAAAGCAGCACGCGCCGGTTTATGCTCGTTGAAATATTCTGCGTACACCGCGTTCATATCCGCAAATTGTCCGATGTCCTGCAGATAGACCGTGGTCTTGACGACATGGTTGAGGTCCGTGCCCGCCGCTTCCAAAATCGCTTTCAAATTTTCTAGGCACTGACGCGTCGCTTCTTTGATTTCTTCGACGAGCTTTCCATCCTTGAGAGGCAGTTGTCCCGACACGTAGACGAAGCCGCCCGCTTCGATCGCCTGCGAGTATGGTCCTACTGCCGCAGGGGCCTTGTCCGTATGAATTGCTTTCATATTTCCTCCTCAATGTTTGATCGGTTAGAGTTTATTTATTTTCTCGAATGCTGTCAAGGTAATTGTAAATGGTGTATCGGGAAACATTCAGACTCGCTGCGACGTATTCGACAGCGCCTTTGATCAGAAAGACGCCTCGAAGCTCCAATTCCTTGACAATTTCCACCTTCTCGTCCTTTGTCAAATAAATGACCGGGCGATGATATCGCCCGATGCTCGCTTCGACGGTTTCGTAAAGCACATCGTTGATCTTGTTGATTTCGCCGATCGCAGCAACCTCTTTCTCATTGACCTTGCTGAGTTCCTGAATCAACGTTCCGGTCGCGATCAAATCCGTGATGTCAAAGTTGATGCAGATGCAACCGACGATTCGGTCGGATTCGCGGAGAAACATGGTTGTCGATTTGAGCATCCGTCCCATTGTACTTTTGCCGGTGTAATTGTAGACATCATGCCCTTCTTTGTGCTTATTGATCACTTCGAGAACCGGTTCGGTCATCTTGGTTTCAACGGTTCGTCCGGTTACATGGCCATTAAACAGAGCGACGATCGAATACTCCAAATTGGAAAAGTCATGAACGACCACTTCACAATTGGAGCCGAATGTTTCCGCGATTCCCTGCGCGATGCGCACGGCATTTTCAAAGACTGGCTTGCTCATCTGTTCTCCTCGATTTCTTTGATCAAAGCCTCGGTATTTGGATGCAACACATCTCCTTTTTCCGCCAAATAGTCTTTTTGAAATGCACCAAAAACCAAAATCGCTTCATCGATCGACTCGAGAACGGCACGGCGCGTCTCGATCAGACCCTCGTAAAGTCGTCGCCCCGGCTCGATCGCATCGGCAATGTATACAATTTTGGACAGCAGCGACATCCCCGGACGACCATATGTATGCCAACGTACCGCTTCGAGCACCTCTTCGTCCGTCACCAGACCATCCTGTTGCAACAGAAAAGCACCGATCTCCGCATGCGCGAGATTGGGATTGGACTGAAAAACCCATTTCGGCTCGATCCGGAACCGCTCGATCCAAGCGACACTTTCCGCATTCGCCATTTCCTTGGCATAATCATGCACGAGCCCTGCCAACTCGGCGCGGAGCGGATCCGCACCATGGCGAGCGGCGAGATCGCGCGCCGTACGGGCAACCGATACACTGTGCGCAAAACGATGAGGCGACAACCTCTCCCGCATCACGCGATACAGTTTCTCATAGTCCGGGTGGTGCGGGCGATACAGGTCGTTGCTGCGGATGAACTCTTCGACGGCATCCGGGACCAAGTATCGGATGCTTTTTCCCGCGGACACCCGCTCACGAATTTCGGTCGAGCTGATCGCCAGTGCCGAGATTTCAATCAAATCGATCGAAGCATCGTATCGTTCTTTGAGCGCTTTGATTTTTTCGATCACCGCGGAAAGCTCCGTACCCGGACGAGCCGCCGCGACGAAACGGATCATCTTGAGCAGTTCTTCGTGATTCCGCCACAGATCCAGTTCCAAAATCACATCGGCACCTGTGATAAAGACGAATTCCCGTTCCGGGTACTTTGCCTGCAATTCACGAATCGTGTCGATGGTGTAACTGGCGCCGGGACGGCGGACCTCGATGTCGGAGACAGAGAAATGCTCATTGTCCTCGACAGCGCAACGCGTCATTTCCAAGCGTTGTTCGCCGCTCGGATTTCCGGCGGCAAGCGCTTTATGCGGCGGATGACCGGATGGAATAAAGAGGACACAATCCAGTCCGTACTCCGTCCTCACCTGTTCCGCGAGGAGCAGATGACCATGATGAATCGGATTGAAGGTCCCTCCCATGATGCCGACGCAACCCTTCTTGGAACAGCCCATTATTTTCTCCGTTTGGCCAGCTTTTGTTGCTCTTTGCGATGGCGGTTGGCGTACACCCTCTTGTTGTCAGCCCCCGGAATCTCGAGCTCCGGATTGGTTCTCGACTGCCGATAGATGACAAGTTTGCGGCCGATGAGTTGAACAAACTCCGCGTCCGAACGTGAGACGATCGTTTCGGCTGCTTCCTTCAGCTCTCCGGGAAAGGATTCCAAGATCGAAATCTTGACGAGCTCATGCTGCTCCAGCATGCGATCCAAATCCGACAGAAACGCGTCGGTAATTCCTTCTTTCCCAAGTTGTGACAGCGGTTTGCGCGTCTGAGCCAAACCTTTCAAAAAACTGCGCTGTTGCCCTGTCATACATCCTCCCATCAGTCGTAAAACTCAAATTCAAAATCAAAGATGCGCACGGTATCGCCGTCCTCGATCCCCAGCTCGCGCAAACGATCAAAGACTCCCGCCTGCTTGAGTACATTCTGGAAGCGGCGCAGGGATTCGATGTCGTTCATGTCGGTCGAATACAGCAGACGATCGATGTACTCGCCCTCCACACAATAGACATCTCCGTCCATAAAGTAGACGACATCCTCCGGATGCCCCGATACTTCCTCGGTAAAATAATCCTCCGGTGATACAAATTCTTCCGGCTCGATTTGATCGAGAAGCTCGGTGGCACGTTTCATCAATTCGACGACGCCTTCTCCCGTGACGCCGGAGATTCCGAATACTTCGTATCCTTTCGATTCCAGTTCCTTGCGGAATTGTTCTGACACCGATCGGTCGGTCAGCAGATCGATCTTTCCCGCGGCGACCAGCATTTTCTTTTGAGCGAGACGCTCGCTGTACCCGAATACCTCGCGGTTGATGACTTCAAAATCCTCCAGCGGATCACGCCCTTCCACCTGCGCGACGTCGACGATGTGGATCAAAAGCCGTGTACGCTCGACATGCCGCAAAAACTCGTGACCGAGTCCTACGCCGGTCCCCGCCCCTTCAATCAATCCCGGAATATCCGCGAGAACGAAGCTCTTTCCCGGAATCACTTCGACCACACCGAGATTGGGAGAAAGCGTCGTAAAATGATAGTTCGCAATCTTAGGATTCGCCTTGGTCGTCGAAGCGAGCAAAGTCGATTTTCCGACATTGGGATATCCGACCAGTCCCACATCCGCCAAGAGTTTCAACTCGAGCACAACGGTGTACTCGGCAAAGGTCGGTGCCTGACGCGTCGGTGTCGCAAAATGCTGATTGCCTTTTCCGCCCTTTCCTCCACGGGCAACCACGAGACGGTCTCCTCTTTGACTGAGATCCGCCATCACCTTGCCGGTCGTCTCCTCTCGAACAATTGTGCCGACGGGAACCTTGACGACGATATCTTCGGCGCTTTGACCGCTCCGATTCTTCTTTCCGCCGTCTTCACCGTTCGGAGCGGTGTATTTTCGCTTGTAGCGAAAGTCCATGAGCGTGCGCACCCCGTCATCCGCAACAAAGAGGACGGAACCGCCATGGCCGCCGTCGCCTCCATCCGGTCCGCCGTTCGGCGCGTATTTTTCACGCCGGAAACTGACGCGTCCGTTGCCTCCATTTCCAGCTTTTACAGCGATTTTCGCGATATCGACAAACATGTTGCTCCTTTCAAAAAAGGGCTGCTGCAATTCTGCAACAGCCCTTCGCTTCGATTACGCTTGGTAGACGCTCACTTGCTTCTTGTCTTTTCCTTTTCGCTCGAATCTTACGACTCCGGTGACAAGTGCAAACAGTGTGTCGTCGCCGCCTCGGCCGACATTTTCGCCCGGATGAATTTTTGTTCCGCGCTGTCGGACGATGATGCTGCCTGCGTGGACCGTTTGACCGTCCGCGCTTTTGACACCCAGTCTCTTTGCATTGGAATCACGACCGTTCTTGGAAGAACCGACTCCTTTTTTACTCGCAAAGAGTTGAAGATCAAATTTATAAATCATGTCATCCTCCTTTTAATTTTTACATAATCCGGATAAGTTCGCTCCAGCCCTTCCATGCCGATCTCGAAACTTCGAATCGCAACTCGGCTTCGGTCCGTCGCCTCATCCTTCAGTACCAAAGTAAAATCTCCATGTTCAATCCGCAAATCATAATGGTTCTCCGCCAGCTCCTCCAGGGTATTTGCCAGAGTGAGCGTCAAAACGGAAACCGCAGCGCAGACGAGATCTTCGCCATGAGCCGCCCAGTCCGCGTGACCCTGAACTCGAATCTCGCGATAGCGATCGTTATGAAATACGATTTGTGCTTGAATCACGCTTGGATTGCAGCGATTTTAACTTTCGTATATGGCTGTCTGTGTCCTTGCTTCTTACGGTAGTCTTTCTTGTTCTTGTATTTGAATACAACAACCTTGCGATTTTTACCGTTCTTGATCGCAGTCGCAGTCACTTTGTAACCGGCAACTTTGTCGCCGACCAGCAGACCGTTTTCTGCGGACACTGCGAT
>JAUMWO010000114.1:0-2158 GCA_030529605.1 Bacillota bacterium
CGCCTCACCGACGTCAATACGCAACTCGAGTCCAATGTCCAACCAGAAAAGGATCGCATCAGCAGTTTGGAGAGCATCGCCGCTTCCAGCAAGGAACAGATCCGAACTTTAAAATCCAAGCTTTCCGAGACGACCGACCTCGTCGATGAACGATTGAAAGACATCGAGGAGACCGAAGTTGAGCTGGCGAAGCTGATCGAACTCTTCAATGAACAGACCAATTCCAATGTGCAAGCTCCGGTATCCCGACATTTCCACCGCAGAGATGTGGCCGAAAGCACGACCGAGCCGACGAGCGACTCTCCGGCGATCGGACCCCTCGCATTTGAAACGGATGAGACCGGAATGTCCGTGCTCAATCGCCCGCTGTCGGTCATGGAGGAAGCCGACCTCCTCGTGATCGAAGATGAGGTTTCCAACATCCTCACGGAAAAGACATCGTCTCTGAAAGAATTGGCAAGCACGATGGCAGACCAACTGGACTATCTCGCAGCGCGCCCGGACTTTTATCCGACAAATGGTATTTTTACCTCTCCGTTCGGCTACCGCACCGATCCGACCTATGGCGGAATCGCCTTCCACAACGGTATCGACATCGCAAATGACATCGGCACACCCATCTATGCGGCCGGCGCAGGCGTTGTCGTATATGCGGATTACCAAAGCGGATTCGGGTATTTGATGCTGATCGACCACGGGTATGGATATGTCACCGCATATGCGCATTGCGACAGCTTCGTCGCCGAAGTCGGTGCGCATGTCAAGAAAGGCGAATACATTGCGAATATGGGAAACAGCGGACGAACCACCGGTCCTCATCTCCACTTTGAAATTCGGTACAATGATACGCCGATCAACCCACTTAATATTCTCGAATAGGATGTGACTATGTTTCAATTCAATAAAAAGACAGTGAATTTCGATGTGATCATTGGCGAAACGTCGGTTATTCGGGGGGATATCGAGAGCGAAGGTTCGATCCGCATCGACGGCCATCTCGACGGATCCGTGACCAGCCGAGGCGGCGAAGTCATCGTCAGCGAAAATGCCGTCGTCAACGGCAACATCTACGCCCAACTCGCCGATCTTTTCGGGAAATGTACGGGCAATATCATCGTGCAGACCCATGTGACTCTCCATTCGTCGGCTTCTCTGCGCGGCGATGTGCGAGCGGAATCGATCAATACCGAAAAAGGTGCGGAATTCACCGGCCATTGCACCATCATCACGAAATCACCGGCTTCCGAGCGTCAAAATGAGAGAGGTGCAAATCCTCGCCCAAACCGCAGTGAAAGCCCGAAAGCGGAAACAAAGTTGGAACGCCCCGATACCTCGACTCGAAGCCTGGAACCGGTCGCGGATGCCGCAAAAACCGAGAGAGACAATCGGCGCGAGTCCAAAGTAGAGCCGTTTCGTCGCACCCCGCTCCGCAGCAAACAGGACCAAAGCGAAAAACCCTCGATGGCGGAATAATATGCGAAGACTTGCGCGACCTCTGCGCGAGTCTTTTTCTTATCGGACGAGTTTCCAATCGGCAGAACCAAGAGAATACAATGCGTTTATGATGGGCACCACCTCGCTCTTGATGCGATGCCTCTTGCCACAATAAAGTAAATAATGTAATATTTAAAAGAACGATTCTTCGGATGGACCGAGGAGGCATTGAATTGGAGGATATATGGATCCCAACAAGATACTGCAAATTGCAAATGAAGATCTATATGATGGTTTCATCGAACAGGTACTGACGACCCCGACGTCCTTCCGTCCGGTCATCGAAGAACTGGAGAAGTCGGAGCGATTTTCCAGTGATTTCATCTTCCGCATTCATGTGCAAACAGCGAAGCAGTTTGTCGAAGTGGTCTCATTAAACCACTCTGCGGTGCAGGATGCCGCAGAGGAATTGATTGAACGCGCCACCACACTCGAACTTTACGAATTGGTCAATCTCAATTACCATATTTATGCGATTTCGAACAAACAACTCGGACATTTCGAGAAAGCATTGCATGGCTTCTTTTACATCATCAACTCCGAGCGCCTGCACGGTCTGCATCACCTAACGTCGATGGCATATTTTTACATCGGCGAGATCTATTTGAATCACGATGAGATGCAATTGGCCAACAAGTATCTCAACCTCTCGCTCGAAGTATTG
>JAUMWO010000114.1:2168-4784 GCA_030529605.1 Bacillota bacterium
AAAGAAGCTTTGTTCCTGTCTTTTGTTGCAAGTACTCTATTACACCGATCAATTCGACAAGATGATCGAACATGTCCAAATCATTCAGGACGATTCCGAAAACAATCCGGCCTCGCTGTACTCGGCTCGACTCGCTCTGCTCTTCTATCATTTCTCGCGCCGCGAATTTGACAAAGCCAAGAAGGTGTTCTACCAAATCATCGAGCTCTTTGCTCCGGATGACAAGGAATCGCGGCTCCAAATCATCAAGGTACTCTGCGTACTCAGCAGGCAATATCAACTACCCTACTCCTTTATCGAAGACGAATTGCTTCTTGCAGAAGCTTGTGGGGAGTCCCAGCTTCAGTATGTCAACTATGTGCTTCACTACGCGCTTTTCGAATACTATCTGGAAAAAGGCAACAAGGAAGTAGCGTACCAACATCTTGTCAAGTCACACAAGGGCATCGAGAAATCGATGGAAAGCCTCTACTCCGAAAAAGTCGTCAATTTTCAATTCATCGAACGAAGTTTTTCGATTCAAGAGGACATCTCGACAATCCAGCGCAAAAACAATGAACTTAAAATGATTGCCGAAGAATCGATCCGAAACCGCAAGCTCGCCGAGTCAATTTCCGATCGGTTGCGTCTCGTCAACGAGCTCGGCAAGAAATTGACGCAATCGCTGGATTTGCAGGGCATCGGTGACATCGTTTACAAATCTCTTCTCAACCAACTGCCGCTGGATAATTTCTTGATTATGATCAAAGATCAGGAATCCAATGTCCTGCGAACCATCCTCTTTTATGAAAAGGGTGAACGCAAGGAAAACATCGAGATCGACGCCGACACCGAACGCTCCGCCTTCGTAGAGACCTTCAAATCCAATCGTCGCATCGTGATCAACGACTATCATACGGAAACCAGGTTTCATCGACCGACGACAAATTTGCAAAAGAGCGCTCGCTCGGTGCTGTTCCTTCCGATCAGCGTCGAAAACAATGTGTTGGGCGCTTGCAGCGTCCAGCACATGCAGCCGGATGTCTACACACAGGATCACATCGATTTCCTCGAGGATCTGATGCCCTATCTCGCGATCGCACTGAACAATGCCTTCAAATCCGCGGCACTGGAAAACGAGATTGAGAGACGCCGGCAAACACAAGAAGAATTGAAATTGGCGAATCGCCGACTCGAGATGCTCTCGTATCTTGACGGCCTCACGCAGATCTCCAATCGTCGCGACTTCGAAAACCGTGTCTTGGACTACCTTGGACGCTCCAAGGAACATGGTCTCTTGATCAGCATCTTTATGTTTGACATCGACTTCTTCAAATGCTTCAACGACACCTACGGGCATCTCGCGGGCGACGAAGCGCTCAAATCCGTCGCCACCATCGTACACAAGCATTTCGAATCCGTAGAAGGCATCTCCGCTCGCTTTGGCGGAGAAGAATTCGTCGCCGCCTGTCTCGGGCTGGACGAAGAGCAAAGCGTCGCGCTCGGCAATCGGATTCGAGAGGATGTCTTGGCCCTCGGGATCGCCAACGAAAACACGCCGCTCGGCACGCTTTCGATCAGCGTCGGCATCGCACTGGCACAGGGAGCCGAACCGGCTCAAAAATCCGCACTGATGCGATGGGCCGACCTCTCCCTCTATCAAGCGAAGACATCCGGCAAGAACCGCGTTGTATCCAAAGTGATCACCTCCGAGGACAGCGCGACCGATGTCGCTCCAAACTAATTCCCTGTCACAAAGTACACCGATCGAAAAAGCACCTCCTCACGGAGATGCTTTTTTCATATTATCGGCAGAACTTAACCGGATAACGCGCCCAGGTCTAAAATCTTGATACTCGACCGATAGTATTCGATGATCCCCTCACGCTGCATAGCAGCCAGCTCACGCGACAAGGACGGGCGTGTCACATTGAGGTAATCCGCCAACTCATGTCTTGTCATCGACAGATGCACCATCGACATCCCGCCTTGCTCACTCATCTGCCCCAGCAAATACGCCGCGATCTTGCCGCGGATCGTTCGATTGGAAAGAATCTCCAAGCGGCGATTCAGCATGATCGCGCGCTTCGCCATGAAGGCGAGCATGTTCTGAACCAATTTTCTATGTTCTTCGGTCACTTGCACCGTATTACGGATCACATTTTCGGGTGAAACAAACAGAATCTTCGCCTTCTCCTGCGCCGTCACCGTCGCCGGCCACACGCGAACATCGAGAAAACATGCCATTTCACCGAACATATCGCCGCGACCCAAATCCGCAAAGACGGAGCGCTCTCCGGCGATCCCGTCCTTCAATACGAGTACCTGCCCTTCGATGACAATGCCGAGCCCATCAAAGCGATCGCCCGCATGCACAACCGTCTCGCCTTTTTGGTAAGAACGCAGGCGCGGATTGAGGTCTGCAAGTAGGAGCTCCAAATCGACCCCTCGAAACAGAGGGGTCTTTGCGAGGAGTTCTAGGATCGATTTATTGAGCGGCATGTTGCTCCACTGCCGGCGCAGCCTTAGGAACGCTCAATTCCAGCGGCACCAATTCATATCGTCCTTCAATCGCCTTGGTCGGACATTTCTGAACACAGATACCGCAATTGGTACACTTCGCCGGATCGACCACGG
>JAUMWO010000115.1 GCA_030529605.1 Bacillota bacterium
AGCCTGGAAAAGAAATTATTGATCACATGAATCCAGATCGGGAACCAAAGATTTCCGGTCGCATAGTACACAATACCGAGACCGATGCCCATAAACGCAGTATACACGACCTGGACGGGGATCACATGCCAGAGCCCGAAGACGATCCCGGTCAGAAGAATCGGAAACCAGCGCCTGCGCACTCTCAAAGCAAAGTGGAACATCAATCCGCGGAACAGGATCTCTTCGATGATCGGCCCGAGAAGCACGATGGACAGGAACGGCCAAATATAATCCTCGACATCCGGATCGTAAGCGAAGGTATTGGCAAACTCATCCAGACTTTCGCTTAAAAGGGAATCTCCCAGACCGTCGGCAAAATTGAGCCAGATCGTGGAGATCCCGCCCAGCCCGAGCGCGACGATCAGGCAAAAGAGTAAGCTCCAAATCGTAAATTTCTTACGAATCGGTTTCCAGCCATGGGGGGCCAAAACACCGAGCTTTGCTTCCTCTTGCGCTGCAATGCTCGCTTCTTCTTCTTTCTGTCGATGCTTTCGTGTGACAAGCAGCAAGATCTGATACATTCCCAGGTAGATCAAAAAGGCGACGACACAGAACAACGCATCGGTGAAGAAGGGATTGTCTTGCACATACTCATAGAAGATATCCGTCTTAGCGATCGGAAATGAGTATAGAATTTCGAAGAAAAACTCTTGAAACAGCCCATAAGTCAGCGGCATCATCAGCGCGAGCAGAATATAAAAAATAGCAGGTGCTTTCGTTTTCACAGAGACTCCTTTGCATCGGACTCATTCGCTTGAGCCAGATATAGCTTAATGGATTTGCCCGAAAAATTCAATGCCGGGAATCGCCTTCTTCGATTGATTTTACCTACTTCATTTCCTATAATGGGGGCGGAGGTATGATGATGACGAGTGAAAACAAATCACACAAGCGCCCGCATGGCAATCTCGGTATTATTGCGCTCAAAAGTGCGGAAAGTTTAGGCGACAAGGTCAACGAGCATCTCCTGCGGCAAAGAAAGGCGCGGGGAGAAAACTTCAATCGCGACGGCGAAGCCGTTGACACTTACCTGGTTCCTCTGACAGCGACGCGCTTTTCCAACGGCGAAGGAAAGGTGGTACTCGCGGAAACCGCACGCGGAAAGGATGTCTACATCCTCGCCGACGTCTCCAACTACAGCATCAAGTACAAGATGTACGGCATGGATGTCAGCACCGGCCCGGACGAACATTTTATGGACATCAAGCGCACCCTCTCGGCGATGAGCGGTCGCCAAAAGCGTGTCACCGTGGTGATGCCTTTGCTTTACGCATCGAGACAGCATCGAAAGAAAGCGCGCGAATCGCTCGACTGCGCGATGGCACTCCAAGAGCTTGCCACGTACGGCGTCGATGAAATCATCACCTTTGATGCGCATGATCCGACGATCCAAAATGCGATTCCGAATGTGTCCTTCCTCAACATCTATCCGACACTCGATATCGTCAAGGTGTTCCTGACGGAGCAAGACTGGATTCTCAACGACGACGAAAAACTGGTCATCATCTCACCCGATACCGGGGCAATGGACCGCGCGATTTATTATTCGAGTATGTTGGGTGTCGATATCGGTCTGTTCTACAAACGCCGCGACCACTCCCGCATCGTAAACGGAAAGAATCCGATCGTCCAACATGAATACATCGGTCCCGATATCTCCGGCATCAATGTCCTGATCGTCGACGACATGATCGCTTCCGGCGAGTCCGTCTTCGACATCGCGAAAGAACTTCGTGCGCGGGGCGCTAAAAAGATTTTTGTCGCCTGTACCTTTGCATTCTTCACGGAAGGAATCGACAAGTTCAACCGCTTCCATGAAGAGGGCATGATCGAAAAGGTCTATTCGACCAACCTCAATTATGTCTCGGATCAAGTGCTGGAATCCTCTTGGTTCTCCCAAGTGGATTTGAGCGAATTCCTTGCGACCTTCATCGATCATCTGAACTACGACCACTCTGCTGCTCATCTGTTAGACGCGACCAAAGGCATCCGCGCCTTCCTGGCGCAACGCGGATACGACTGGGAACAAAGGAAACGCATCGCAAAACCCGAATAAAATGTACGGCCGGTAGCCGATCCGCTACCGGCCATTTTTGTTGTGCAACGATTCGTGACATACCTCCAGCGGCATCATCGTTTTTCAATTATCAAAGCTTCACTGTTGCAATTTGAGAAAAGTCAATTCAAGTCCCCAAAATACGTAACAGATTCGACTTTGGTTTTTAAACAATCTTTGATATACTGTTCAGGAAATAACTTGAGGAGGAGTCAATGATTAACTGCTCGAAATGTGGCACCGAGAATGATGCGACCTCGAATTTCTGTAAGAAATGCGGCAATTCGCTCTCGGTGACGCCGCAACCGAAATCTGATCTCGCTACATCGCCGGAGATAACCGCTCCGAAAACGGAAACCGTGCAACCCCCGGCACCGGAATTGCATGCCGTAACTACCGAACCGCAGGTTGCTACTGAGCCGAAAGTCGCTGCAACGGAGCCGAAGGGCGTGACCGAACCGAAGCCTGCAGAGAGTACAGTGAATCCGGAGAGTGCGGAGACGACAAAACCTCCGGAGCATCAGGTGCAATCACAAGACAAGAAGGAAAAGGCCGGAAAACCGCTTCCACTGAAGACCATTTTGATGATCGGGGTGCCGGTTCTCCTGCTCCTCCTAATCCTGATGATCGTGCCTTCAATGTTTCAAAAATCTTCTCTTGTCGCGACTAAAAACTCGATCCATTACGACACGGTCGACGGCGAGCTCTTTGTCGCTTTTGGCGAACAAGTCGTCGAAATCGGCGAATCAAGTGGGTACGATGTCTCCGAAAACATGTATGGTGACAAGGCAGCTGTTACGGTTCGTGACGGAGGCGATCGAATTTTATACTATGTCGCCGCAAACATGAAGGAAAAGGTAAAGGTACACGATTCTGTGAACGGTGCGGCGATCAGTCAAACCGGATCCAAAATCTATTTCATGGTCCAAGACGACGACCAAACCAATGAACTTCATGTCTACGACACCGCTTCCAAGAAAACCAATAAAATCACCTCTCAAATGCAAGCTTCTTACCGTCTACCGGGGATCGAGTCCGTTGCAATCTCTCCGGACGGCAACACCATAGCGTATTGCTCAGAAATCGATGGGGAAGACATCACCTACAAGGTTCTGGTCAACAACAAAGAATTTGAGACCATCAAGAATGGAATCGTCATCGGCGTCTCCGACAACGCAAACTATATTTACTACGTCAAACAAAGAAACTCCGATTACACACTCTATGTCAAGCCGGGCAAAAAGGATGAAATCAAACTGCTCAACGACATCGGGAAAATATCTTTCAATGTTGACTTAAGCGAAGTCCTCGTTTCCAACAACAAAGGAACCTATCTGTCGAGGCGGGGGCAGGAAAAGCAAAAAATCAACAGCGGGACCGATCACAGTTTGTTACTGAATTACGATACTGTGCACCGATACCTATCCGAGTTCACCCGTATTGTCGGCGTTCCGACCTTTTCGAACCGAATTATCCGAACTGGCGAAAATATTTGGAAAATCGATCCCAAAGGGGAAGGAAGCAAAAAAATCAACTCACGAGCGCGTCTTGCATTCCTGAATAAAAACTCGGATCTGCTCTTCGTGCTGCAGAATGATGATCTCAATGTGTATTTCCCTAACAATCTCCAGAAAGAGAAGGTACAATACGCAGAAGATGTCCTCACATTCAATCTCTCCGACGACGGCAAGATGATCGCCTACGTCAACAGCGATTATGAACTGATGGTCAAGAAGGGACCGAACGACAAGGGCAAGCGAATCGCTGACGATATCGAACTACGAAATGGATATGGAGAAATGCTCTTCGCTCCGAACGGAACTCTGTTCTTCGTCAGTGAAGACGAACTGTATATGTCGCGAAACGGCGGAGAAAAACAGCGCATCAAAGAAATCTCCGATGTTCTCAGCATCTACCGTAACGGCAAATTCATCTATGTTATGACCGAGGACGATACCTACATCGGAACCGGGGACGGCAAATTCAAGAAACTCTTCTAAAAAGACCCTTCAAAACGAACGGCTTGCAAACTGCAAGCCGTTTTTTATGCTATGACTGTGCATGGAGCCTCGGGACTCGAATCGTGAATTTGGTGCCGACGCCGAGCTCGGATTCCGCCTTGATCTCGCCGCCCAGAGTCAAAAGGACATGCTTGGAAATCGAGAGTCCCAAACCGGAACCGGGGCTGATGTTCCGGTTGCGATCGACACGGTAGAACCTCTCGAAGATATGTTCCAGATCTTTCGGAGGGATCCCGACTCCGGTATCCGAGACGGAAGCGATGAAATGATCCCCCTCCTCCAGAATCGCCACGCGGACCTCTCCCCCATCGACATTGTATTTGATTGCGTTGTCGATCAGATTGACCAAGACGATCTTGATCAGTTCCGGATCATTGATCACGTCGATCCGTGGAATCGGGTTCTGATCTTCGATTCGAATCGAGCGTTCCGAAGCGAGAGGGCGCATCATCGCCAGAATTTCGCGCAGCAGTTCACCGAGGTTGAAAAGCACGGGGTTGGTGTTTCGATGCCGCTCGACATGAGACAGGACGAGGAGTTTCGAGATCATCTCTTGAAGTCGGCGGCTCTCTCCTTCGATCACGTCCAGCGCCTTATCACGCTTCTCGGCCGGAAGATCGTTGGACTTCAAAGTTTCGACAAAGCCCA
>JAUMWO010000116.1 GCA_030529605.1 Bacillota bacterium
GCCACCGAAGACCTGAACGAAGAAGACATCGAAGAGATTTACAAATTCATTGATTTTATCAAGAGTAAGAAGAAATGACGAAACTAGAGAAATTACAAGCCGAGATTGAAGACGAAGACTTAGACTATCTTGAGACGAAAATACTCCCAAAGAAACTGAGCGGCCTCTACACAGATGGCTGCATTTATATTGACAAAACCCTCTCCGGCATCGAAAAAACCTGCATCATCGCCGAAGAGCTTGGTCATTACCATACATCTTACGGCGACATCCTGGATCAGTCCAAAATCGGAAACATCAAGCAAGAACGGAAAGCACGCGGATGGGCGCACGAGAAGCTGATCCCGCTTGACCGACTCGCTGCCGCCTTGGCCAAAAACCCGAGAAGCCGGTTCGAGCTTGCCGAGGACCTCGATATCACCGAAGAATTCTTGACCGAAGCCCTGGAGCAGTACAAAGAGCGTTACGGCCCCGCCGTCCGCATCGACGAGAAGACGATCCTCACGCTCGACCCCCCCCCCGGCGTGCTGAGGGTGGTGGGGTAATTCTGACTGGATAATCAGAGCCGGGAAACATAGAAAAATATACTCGCAAAGAATATATGACGGTATTATGCAGAAATATACCGAAATAATAGTTGACACCCACTGGTGGTCTGATATATAATTTTATCAGCTAATTCGCCCTTGGTGATAGGCTCCTCAATATCAGGGGAAAGCCGATACCTAGGGCTATTATTTTATCAGAAGGAGGACAATATGACAGATGCCAAAGAGAAGAAGGATATGAAAGAGCGGTATCGAAATTTCAATGAAAAGGCTGCGATTTTAGTCGATGGAGGGTTCTACCGCAGACTTGCTCAAAAATATTGGGGAGACAAAACAGCAAAAGATAGAGCCGACGAGCTGATAAAATACTGCTTAAAACACCTCACAGATCAAGGCGCAAGAAAACAGTTCGAGCTATACAGAATATTTTACTACGATTGCCCTCCAATGGCTAAAAATCTCTACCATCCACTACTTAAAAAGAGCATTGACTTTAGTAAAACTACGCTATTTGAGTGGTCCAAGATGTTTTTAGAAGAGTTAACCTCAAAACGAAAAGTTGCCCTTCGGTTAGGCGAACTTTCAGAAAACCAAGCAAAATATGTTTTACGGGATTCGGCGCTAAAAGATTTGATGAACGGGAAAAAATCGATTAGCGATTTGTTGGAAACTGATTTCACCCTTGATGTTCGTCAAAAGGGTGTGGATATGAAAATTGGTCTTGATATAGCCTCCTTAGCTTATAAAAAACAGGTGGATAAAATTGTTCTGATTTCTGGTGACAGCGATTTTGTCCCTGCGGCTAAACTTGCTAGAAGAGAAGGGATTGATTTTGTTCTAGATCCTATGCGCAATACCATAAAAAAGGATTTACAGCTACATGTTGATGGAATCATGAGTTGCTTCCCGGCTAACCAGAACGGTTCATCGCACAAAACAACGAACCCGTAAAACCCATAAGCCACATGCAAATCACATCATACAAAAAGAAAGACGGTAAAACCTACTACGCGATCCGGGTCTACCTTGGCACGGACCCTAAGACCGGAAAAGAGCGCAAGGTGATGAAAAAAGGCTTTTCCTCACGCAAAGACGCACAACTCGCATACCACGCCATCGTTGCGCAGGATGAGCGGAAAGAATCCGGTCAGCTGACCTTCCGCGAAGTGTACGAGGAGTGGCTCACGGACTACCGAACAAAGGTCAAAGAATCGACACTGAAGTTCTCCGAGGCGAAGCTGAGGCTTCACATCTTGCCGTATATCGGAGGAATGTATATCGGCGAGATCACTCGACAGGATGCGCAGCGAATGATGGATCGCTGGTCAAAGGAATTTGCCTCGCCCGGCAAGGTTCGAGCGGTCGCAGTGCAAGTGTTTAATTTTGCGAAAGAGCAAGAGTATATTGATCGCTGCCCGTTTGACACGGTAAAAACTCCGCGAAATCAGAAATCGAAGACATTTGAGAACTATTATGACCGCGATCAGCTCCGCTGCTTTTTGGCAGCGCTCGATCAGTTTGCGCCTCCGCTTTGGCGCGCATACTTCTACACGCTCGCCCTGACGGGTATGCGCCGAGCCGAAGCACTCGCCCTTGATTGGAGTGATATTGATTTCAGCGCTAAAACCATTCGCATCAATAAAGCAGTCTCGAAGAAGTTCATAAAAGCCGAAATTTCATCCCCAAAGACCGCAGCGAGCAACCGAACAATTTCCATCGGTGACGATCTAATCGCCATTTTGCTCGAATACCGCGGCGAAGCGGCGCGCACAGGGCTGATCTTTCCTAATTCAAAAAGTGAGCCGATCACTCTATCACTTCCAACGATGAAAATGAACGCAATCCTTAAGAAGGCAGGGCTACCGCATCTTACCCCACACGGTCTGAGACATACACACTGCTGCTTGCTTTTCGAGGCGGGCGCATCGATTGCACAGGTCCAGCACCGACTTGGGCATGCAGATGTGAAGATCACCCTTGAAGTGTATAATCATATTACAAGACAGCGCGAGGTGGAAGTGCCAAACTTGTTGTCGAATTATCTAAACGGACACAAAATCGGACACTAAAGAGAGAGAACCTACTCGAAAACAGGCAATATCAACTATCTTATCATTATATAATCAGTTCCCCTTACCTCCACCAAATTCCAACGAATTACTCGGGACTTATATCGACCCGGGTAATATTTTTTTGTCACAACTGATTCGTTTTCCACGCGGTTGATCAAAGATTCCGAACGATTTGCGAACGAACTTGAAACATTCTGTAAAATGTTGTATATTAAGCTAGGTCGAAAATTAAATAGGGGGAAATTCTATGGACTTTGGTTGGTTGTCAATTCTTCCACCGCTGATCGCGATCGTACTCGCGATTGTCACAAAAGAAGTATTATCATCGCTTCTTGTCGGTATTGTAGTTGGTATCCTCATCTTTACACAAGGCAATGTCCTGGCTGCAGTGAAACTTCTCGGCCAATTGATCGGAGACAAGATCAGCGGCAACGGCTCTATGTTGCTCTTCCTCGGACTTCTCGGATGTCTTGTCGTCGTTGTCACGAAAGCCGGCGGTTCCTTCGCTTACGGCAACTGGGCATCGAAGAAAATCAAAAGCAGAGCCGGAGCACAAATTTCGACCGCAATTCTCGGTATGCTGATTTTTTATCGATGACTATTTCAACTGCTTGACCGTCGGTACGGTAATGAGACCTGTAACTGACCACTACAAGGTTTCCAGAGCGAAGCTCGCCTATCTGATCGACTCAACGGCTGCTCCAATCTGTATCATGGCTCCGGTTTCCTCGTGGGCTGCAGCAGTTATTTCGACATTTACAGATGAAGGTGTAAAAGGCGGAATGAATATGTTCCTTCAAACGATTCCATTCAACCTTTACGCTCTTTTGACCATCCTGATGGTCATCTACTTCTGCTTCGCGAAGCATGAGATGGGGCCGATGCGCGACCACGAAGAGGTGGACACATCGATCGACGTCAGCCAGCAAAAGGAACTCGAAGTCGAAGTTTCCAAAAAAGGTACGGTTCTCGACCTCGTTATCCCGGTTGTCGCACTGATCGCCTTTACCATCTTCTTCATGTATCAAACGGGTTATGAATCGATCATCGAAAAAATCAAAGAACCGAGCCTTACGGATATCTTCGGAGAGGCGAGCACAAACCTCTCGCTGGTTCTCGGCGGAATGCTCTCTCTCATCGTCGCCTTTATCATGTATATCCCGCGTAAACTGATGACATTCAAGTCCTTCATGGATTCGATGTTTGAAGGCGTCAAGTCGATGGTGCCTGCGATGATGATCCTCATCCTCGCTTGGTCGATCGGCGGTATCACGCAGGAAGAATACCTCAACACAGGCAAGTTCATCGCTTCCCTGATCTCCGGTCAAAGCATCACGGCATTGCTTCCTCCGCTGGTCTTCCTGATCGGTGCGATCATGTCCTTCTCGACCGGTACGGCTTGGGGTACCTTTGGAATTCTGATCCCGATCATCGTTCCGATCATGTCGCACCTCGAGATCACTCATATGTATCCGCTGGTGTTCGCGGCGATCTTCTCCGGATCGATCTTCGGTGACCACTCCTCACCGATCTCGGATACGACGATCCTCTCTTCCGCAGGTGCCGGTTGCCGTCATATCGAGCATGTACGCACTCAGCTTCCATATGCAATCACAACTGCAATCGCAGCGCTCTGCGGTTTCGTCGTAGGCGGTTTGACCAACAATGTATTCTTCACATTCGGAACCGGTCTGATCGCTCTGATCCTTCTGATCTACGTACAAAAAACCTTCCTTTACAAGCATAAGAAGGTTAAGGCATAGTCACTGAAACAATTCAAAGGGTAGGCATTGCGCCTACCCTTTCTTTTTTCTTTAAAGATTATAGAGCTTCGATCGCCATCGACATCCCCTGACCGCCACCAACGCACATCGTGACAAGCCCGAGACGCTTTCCTTCTCGTCTGAGCGCATGCGCCATCTTGCCTGCAAGGATGGCTCCGGTCGCTCCGGTCGGATGTCCGAGTGCGATCGCTCCGCCAAATGGATTCACCCTCTCCGGATCGAGTTCGAGTGCCTGAATGACAGCGAGAGCTTGCGCGGCAAATGCTTCATTGAGCTCTACGAGATCAAAATCTTGCGGACGTATTCCGAGTCGCTC
>JAUMWO010000117.1 GCA_030529605.1 Bacillota bacterium
TTGGCGGCGCGAGCGGCGTTTCGAGATGTCGCGCGTGTGCTCGACATTCCTTACGCGATCACGGACAAGGCGGCGAAGGAGATTCCGGCGCATCTCGGCGTGACTTTGGAGTCCGCGCTGAGGGAGAATCCCAAACTGCCGCAGCTGCTCGCTGCATCGCCCGAACTTGCTCAGGTCTACGAGATTGCTCGGGCGCTCGAGGGCGTGCCGCGGCACGCGTCGACGCATGCGGCGGGCGTGCTGGTGACGCGGGACGACGTGGCGAATCATGTGCCATTGTATTTGAACAATACGACGCAGTACACGATGAATGCGCTGTCGGATCTGGGGCTGTTGAAGATGGATTTTTTGGGGATCCGGACGCTGAGCGTCATCAAGCACGCGATCGCGAGCGCCGAGAAACGACTCGGTGCGTCGGTCGATCCGGATTTGCAGGATGATGCCGTGTATGAGCTTCTGTCGACCGGGCACACGATCGGACTTTTTCAACTCGAATCCACCGGATTTCGTCGGTTCATCCGTGAACTCAAGCCTCATTGTTTCGAGGACATCGTCGACGCGATCTCGCTGTACCGCCCGGGACCGATGTCGGCGATTCCGAAGTACTTGGAGAATCGACACCGTCAAGCCGAAATTCGCTACGATCATCCTCTCCTGCGCCCGATTTTGGAAGCGACCCATGGGGTGCTCATTTATCAGGAGCAGGTGATGCGGATCGCGCGCGATCTCGCAGGATATGATTACGGCAGATCGGACGTGCTTCGCGATGCCATGGGCAAAAAGAAATATGCCGTGATGCAGCGAGAGCGCGATGTGTTTCTCCACGGCGATTCGACCTATGCTCCGGGTTGTGTTCCGAGCAGCGTTCCGGGATGCGTGCGCAATGGCGTGCCGATCGAGGTCGCGGAGAAGCTCTTTGACGACATGGCGGAATTCGCTAAATATGCGTTCAACAAATCGCATGCCGTCGGATACGCGATTCTGGCGTATCGCACGGCGTATCTCAAGACCAAGCACCCGATCGAATATATGGCGGCACTGCTCTCGACGGTGGTCAGCATGCGCGGCCTTCTGACCCGGTATACCAACGAATGTTTTCGGATGAAAATTCCGGTCAAACCGCCGTCAGTCAATTTCAGTATGCCGGATTTTACGCCGGAAGGAGATGGGATCCGCTTCGGCTTCCTCGCGATCAAGCATGTCGGTCGATCGGTCGCGCAAGCGATCGTCGAAAGCCGAAAAAGCGGTCCTTTCACCAGTTTCTATGATTTTGTCGACCGGATTCCGCGCAGCGAGCTCAACAAAAAGGCGGTTGAATGCCTGATCTTTGCCGGAGCGTTCGACGAATTCGGCAATACGCGGACGCAGTTGATTGGGGTGTACGACACGCTGATCGATGTGCGTTCCGCTTCGAGAAGTCGCGATGACGCTCAAATCTCGATGTTTCAATCGGGAGCCATCGAGACGGAACATCTCTATGCACCGATGCCGAACTTGCCGGAGTACCCGCCGGACCAAAAGTTGGAGCTCGAAAAGGAGGTGCTCGGCGTTTATCTGAGCGGCCATCCGCTCGACGCGCATCGCGACCTGTTTGAACGCTATGCGACGATGAGTCTCTCCGAACTCAAGGAAATCGCCGCATCGGACAATCCGGGACAAGTCGATTCGATGCGTTTCGTTCTGCCCTGCTATGTGCGTTCCAAGAAAGAGCAGAACACCAAGAAGGGCGAACGTATGGCCTTTCTGGTCGTCGAAGACTTTGACGATCAGATCGAAGTGGTGCTCTTTCCCAAGGTGTTTGCCAAATACCATGGAGAAGACAAGATTTTGATTCGCGGTACGGTGCAGCTGCGGGATGAGGATCCCAAGTTGATCGCTGAAACGATCGAAGCATTGGATCCGCAGCGATTGCAGGCGAACTCGTCGGTCGAATCCCGAAGTCGAGAGACCAAGCGTTCCACGGTGGCGGGTTCAGCAGCGACGAACTCATCGGCAGACTCCGCGGCGGTGGACCGGCCGCAGATACTGCGACCGACCCTTTATCTGCGCTTTCAAAGCACGGAGCCTGAGAAGCTCAAACGGATCGAGGAGATGCTACGTACGATGCGGACCAACCGGCGTCCTTCGGGCAGCCCATATCGCGTGATCTTTTATCTCGCAGACAAAGCGAAGCAGAAAGTCGCTTACGAAATTCTTTATCTGGACATCGCGCAAAAACAAGAATTGGAAGATTGGATGGGCTCGGAGAATTTTCGAGAAAAAAGGGTATAGAAAAGGAGATAAGAACAAAATCGAGGAATCGTCCTTGTGATATAATGGACTAACCAACGGAGGAACTATGCTCAGAAAAACCAAAATTGTTTGTACCATCGGCCCGGCCAGTGAATCCAAGTCGGTGTTCCGTGAACTTGTAAAAAGCGGACTCAGCGTCGCGCGTCTCAATTTTTCTCACGGGAGCCACGAAGAACATCTCGTGCGCATCAATATGATCAAAGAAGTGCGAGAGGAGCTCGGAATCCCTGTCGCAATCTTGCTGGATACCAAGGGACCTGAGATTCGGACCGGGAAATTTGCGGCACCGAGCGTGGAACTCGTCGCCGGACAATCCTTTGTTCTCACGACCGAAGACTATCTGGGGGACAATCAAAAATGCCAGATTTCATATGGCGGACTGCCTCAGGATGTCAAGGCGGGCGATCGGATTCTCATCGACGACGGTCTGATTGAGTTGACCGTGCAGTCCACCACGATGACGGAGATTCACACCATCGTCGTAAACGGCGGCGAAGTCAAGAACAACAAGGGAATCAATGTCCCATCGGTCAAAATCAATCTTCCTGCGATCACGCGCAAGGACATCGACGACATCGTCTTCGGCATCGAGAACGGCATCGACTTCATCGCCGCTTCCTTTATCCGCAAGGCGGCTGACGTTATGGAGATCCGAAAGGTCCTCGAGGAGAATTTTGCACGCGAGATTCAGATCATTTCCAAGATCGAAAACGAGGAAGGCGTTGAGAATCTCGAAGAGATCCTCGAAGTGTCGGACGGATTGATGGTGGCGCGCGGCGACCTCGGCGTCGAGATCCCGACGGAGCAAGTGCCGATCGTCCAAAAACGGATGATCGAACTGTGCAACCGCGAGGGCAAACCGGTCATCACGGCGACACAGATGCTCGATTCCATGATCCGCAATCCGCGTCCGACCCGTGCCGAAGCGACCGACGTCGCCAATGCGATCTTCGACGGCACCGATGCGGTCATGCTCTCAGGAGAGACCGCGGCAGGCAAGTATCCGATCGAGTCGGTCAAGACGATGGCGAGCATCGCCAAGGCGGCAGAAGATGCGCTCAACTATCCGGAACTGCTCCAAAAGCGTCAGATGCTCGCGCAGGAGAAGGGCGTCACCGGTGCGGTGTCGCATTCGACGGCGGCCGCAGCGTTGGAACTCGATGCGACGGCGATCATCACAGCGACCTCTTCCGGTTTTACGGCGTCTCGCGTCTCGCGTCTGCGTCCGAAAGCGCCGGTCATCGCCTGCACGCTCACCGAAGCCGTCAGCCGCAAACTGATGCTGGTATGGGGTGTTTTCCCTCTCATCATCGGAGAAGCGACGTCGACGGACCGCATCTTTGAAATCTCAGTTGATCGGGCGAAAGAAGCCGGCTACATCGCCGACGGCGATCTCGTGGTCATCTCGGCAGGGGTACCGGTGGGCGTCTCGGGCGCAACCAATATCATGAAAGTCCAGCTCGTCGGCGAAGTGCTCATCAAAGGCACCGGTCTCGTCAAGACCTTAGTGCGCGGCCGCGCCTGTGTCGCGTCGACGGCGCAAGAAGCGGAAGCGAACTTCCGCGACGGCGACATCCTGATCGCCGCTTCGACAGACAAGGAGTTGGTTCCTTTCATCGAGCGGGCTTCGGGACTGATCGTCGAAGAGGGCGGATACACATCGCATGGTGCCATCGTCTCTCTCAGCCTCAAGAAACCTTGTGTTGTCGGCGCCACCAATGCCGCGACTCTGATCGCGACCGGTATGGACATCACATTGGATTCGGCAAAGGGCATCGTCTACGCCGGCAAATCCCGTGTATTGTAGTCCCACGCTGTAGTCTCACGCTGTAATTTGGCACTGCGATCCAGTGCAATGGAATCCCTTGCACAGCGCTCCCTTGCGCGATCGAGTCGTGTAATTTATAAAAAACCGTTCTCGGCCGAAGCGGGCGGAAAACGGGTTTTTTTGTGCCGTTGTGGTTCGGGGATTTGTGCCCTCGCGGCTTCTGCATAATTTTTTCTTCCGACTTTAAAAAGTATATAATGTAAGCAACGAAGTATTTGGAATCGTACATCGCTAAGCCGATCGGCAAATGGAGGTATTTATGACGGAGACGAATTTGATTCATCCATTTAAGGTCAATTGTAAGCAATGTGGAGCGCCCGCGAACTTCGATATCATCAAGCAGAGCTACTGCTGTCCTTCGTGCGGCAGTGAGAGCGGCATCTCGGAGATCCGTGTGCGAGAGCAACAGTGGCGCACGTTAAACCGTGAAACAATCGAAGAATCCTTCCGGGAACATCCGGTGGAAGCGCATCGGTGTCCTTCATGCGGAGCGCAGGTGGTGTTTGGAGCGGGGGAGATCTCCGAACAATGCGACTTTTGTTCGACCAAACTCGTGAGCAGTGAACTGATGGACGTGAGTCGGATGCCGG
>JAUMWO010000118.1 GCA_030529605.1 Bacillota bacterium
ATCGCGAAAGCGGTTCAGAACCTCTTCCAGATCGCCGAAGAACGCATCCATATAAGGCATGGCAATCTTGGCACGGTTGTGCTGAAACTCGGGATACTTCGCCAGATACTCCTCCAGGCTGCCCAGATACTCCACTCGTCGCACGCGCTTGTCGTAGTTTCCGCTCTCCGGCACAAAGACATCAAACGGCTTGGGCAGATAGCTGTCTTTGTTTTGCGACTGCCACATCTCGTAGGCATAGCTCAAACTCGAAAACAAATACTGCGGATAGAAGGCGAGCGGATTCTCCCCCGTCACTTCCGGCTTCATGACATAGCTCAGATTTTCATTTCCGGCGTCGTAGTTCTCCGCAAAGGAAAAGGTGATCGGCAAAATGACTTGCTTGACCTCATAATGATCCATAATATAATGCGCGGTCTGTTTGATGTCCTTCATGTCCGCGCCGTAGAAAAAAAGATTGTAGTATTTCCCGTCGTCAAAGGAAGCGCTCACCAAGCCGCTCGCACCCGAAGAACCCAAAATGAACGAATCGTAATTCGCATGGTGGTGATTCAGATAGGAAATCTTGGCGGTTCGCGGATTTCGAGTCATCTGATAGGAAAACCAGCCCTGCTTTTTGTTAAACACCCCGAATGGATCAAACCAATAGTTCACCGCTGCGATAAACAGCAAAACGGTCACGAAGGCAGATATCAAAATTGTGAGTTGCTTCTTCGAGCTCATTGCCACTCCTTAGTATTTCTGATAAACAAATTCGATGTTGGAATGCTCTCCCTGCAGCAGCCCGAAGACCAGAATCAGCGTGAAAGCAAAGACGAAGAAGCCATACAGCAGGACCGGACGGCTCGCCTTGATCTTGTGCACGAAATCTCCCAGTTTTTCCTGATAGTACGCGGCAGCCATCATAATCAAAATCGCCCCCGCCAACACCGCGTAGTTGAGCACACTCATCCCAAGCGCCTGATGCACATGGGCAAAAAAGTGGTCGCCAAAGAAGTTTGAGACGGTATATCGCAGCATCCGAAACAGCTCGGAAGGAGTATCCGCTTTCGAAAAATAACGCCCCACCGTCGTGATCTGGCATACCCATAGGATCTTGAGACCGTATTTCAGCCGATCCGGCAGCCGGATGAGCCGATCCCATTTTGCCCGCACATCCTTGAGCAAGATCGAAATCGAGATGATCACCCCATAAAAGAGACCGAAGAGCAGCGAGATCATGCGCGGGCCATGCCAAGCTCCGATGAGCAGGTAAACCACAAGCGTCGAAATCAGCAGATTAAAGACCTTGCCGTATTTTGCCCCCATCTTGCTCCGGGACCTTTGGTTCATCGCTACGAAAAACTTGGAGAAACTCATCGGATAGAACACATATTCTCTCATGAAAGCGCCGAGCGTGATATGCCACCGTCTCCAGTATTCCGCCACGCTGTCCGCGAGATACGGGCTGTTGAAGTTTCTGGAAAGCTCGATGCCTAAGATCTTGGAAAAGCCTCGAATCATATCGATCCCGCCCGAAAAATCGGCGTAGATCTGAATCCCGAACAAAAACATGACAAAGAAGAGCACGCTGCCTTGGTACATCTCATAATTGGCGACAGCTTGGGAAACCGCACCGGTCAGTCGATCGGCGACGACGATCTTTTTGAGAAGACCAAATAAAATCAGATACAGCCCTTCGACCAGCTTGCTGACGTCAAAGCGCTTCTCGGTATACAGCGTTTTGGACATCTCGTCGTACCGGTCGATCGGACCTTGAAAAAACGCCGGATAATAGCCGACGAAGGCAGCAAATTGGAGCAGATTGCGCTGCGCCGGATATTTGCTCCGGTAGACGTCGACCAGATAGGCGATCGCCTTGAAGGTATAAAAAGAGATGCCGAGCGGCACGACGATGTCCGTCAATCGAAACGAACTGAGATGGAGGAGATGCTCAAAGGCTCGTAAATACTTGAGTCCGAACAGAATGCCGAGATTGATGAGCACGCCGAGCACCATATATTTTTTCGAGTATTTCTTGGCTTCCTTCTTTCCATGCTCCTGATTGAGTCGTTCGATGCGGCCGGCGAGCAGATGCACGGAAACGGTCGTGATGATGAGGTAAAGCCCCGCCAAGCGCTCCACATAAAAATTGATGATCCAGCCGGAAACCAAGATCATCAGCCACTGTCTCTTCTTAAAGACCGTATAATAGAGAACGACGAAGGCAAACAGCGCGAAGTAAAACCCGAAACTCGTTAAGTTCAATTACGCTTCCTCACTCTTTCGGACGAGCAATTCCAAGATTTTGGCAGGCGTTTCAAAGTTCTCGAACAGGACTTCGTCCAACCCGATCCCTGCTCGAAACTCGCTCTCCAGATCCATGACCAGGGACAGCATATCGAAGGAATCGATGATGCCGGACTCGATGAGATGGGTATCGGCGTGAATCTCCGCTTGTTCCATCGGAGAGATGTTGCGAATGATCTGAATGATTTTTTCTAGATTGTCCATGTGCACCTCAACTGCGATTCTTCAATGCCTGTCGGTCGACTTTGTTGTTTTGATTGAGCGGGATCCGTTCCAATCGCACGACGCGCTTGGGGAGAAGATGCCCCGGTAATTTGCTCTTCAATTGTTGATACAGCTCGTCTTGTGACACATCGCCTTCAAAGTACAGCAAAATCAGCTGCTTTTCCGCGTCAAAGAGGGCGGCGCTGATGTGGACACCGGCGATCCCGTTGGCTGCGGACTCGATTTCGCCGAGCTCGATACGATATCCCTGATGCTTGATTTGATGGTCGACGCGACCTCGGAAATAAAACAGCCCGCCTTGCTTGACCCCATAGTCTCCCGTACGGTAAACGATGTCGGGATAATCGTTGTGGAGCGGATTTTGGACGAAATGACGCGCCGTCTTGTCGGCATCACGGAAATAGCCCAGAGCCAGCCCCGGTCCTGCGATGTAGAGCTCTCCTTCCTCGCCCTCTGCGCAAAGACGACCGTCTGCGATCACATACACCTTGGAGCCCCGGATTTCCGTTCCGAGCGGAATCTGAGCGATCTCATCCCGAGCAATCCGATGCGCCAAACAGTTGAAACTGTACTCCGTCGGAGCATACAGATTGTAATATGCGGCGTCGACATGCTCCATCCAGTAGGCGATTGCGTTCTCCGGGATGCTCTCCCCCGAGACCATCACCGTCTTGACCGAAGGAATGCTCGCATAGTCAAATGCCTTGAAATTTGCCAAAATGCGGAGAGCAAAGGTCGACCAGATCAACACATTGGCGCGGTATTCGTTGATCGCATCGATGACCTTGCGCGGAAACATAAAATCCTTGGGCGAGATCAGACAGACGGTCGCATGATTATACAGCGCCAGAAACACGGATTTGCAAGAACTGTCAAATTCGAAGCTCACCTGATTTCCGAATACATCGTTCTCGTCAAATCCAAATTCCTCGTTGAAGGCTTGACACATCCGGAGAATGCTCTGATGGGATTTCAGCACCAATTTCGGGATGCCGGTCGAGCCGGAGGTAAACAAACCGAACGCGGGAGTCGTCGGTAGCAGAGGTTCACCGACATAACCGGCTGATTCTGACGAAGCCGGATCGTCCAGTATGTCCCGTACATTCAGGCAACGCTCGATCTCGAGTTTCGGTTCTCCGGTCGTGAGGACGGCTGCAAAGTCATAATTTTGCATCACATCCTGAATGCGGTTGGCGGAAGTATTCGAAGAAAGCGGCACATAAAAACCACCGATCGCCAAAATGCCCATAAAGGCAAACAGATCGGTGACGGTATCCGTGATCAAAACCAGGATCGGCTTGCGCAGATCCGGTTCCATCCGGCTCAGCCGATGCGCAATCACGGAAGACGAGCGGTAATACTCACGATAAGAAACCGCTTGCTGCCCCTGCCGAATCGCACACCGATCCGGGAATCGCTCCGCTGCAACCCTCAATCGTTCAAATAAGGCGTCCATACTCCTCCAACTGCCTCTCATTATATACGCAATGCCCGTATTTTGCAAAGCGCACGGAAGACAGTTCCCCATTTCAAGCGGATACGCCAAGCGAAGGAGTGATCCTGGAATGCCGCCTGACCGGGCGGCATTTTTCTTGCAGACAAGAAGACGGTTCACCAACTTGCCTTCCCAGGGAACGTGGTCGTACTCAGGGAAGAGGACTACAATGCGTTGATCGAGACCTTGTATCTTTCATCCAATGGGATGCGAGAGACAATTATTGATGGATTGGAGACTCCACTTTCCGATTGTGTCGCAGAAGACATGGTTTCTTGGTAATGATTGTTATCGACTGATTTCAATGGTTCCGGTCATTTTTTCTGCTGTAATTCTAGCTGCTGCAAACATCCTTGGTTGGATTCCGCGATTATTCAGTTTAGTTTGGGAAAGTATCCAAAAATTTTTAAGGAATCGACAGGCAGGTCACACATCTTTGTGATCTCTCAAGCACCAGATACATCATGTCAAGAGAAGAGTTCCGAATGCGTGCCAAGTCGATAGAGAATCAGCATTAAAATATCACCCTTGTGTCAAGTATTGGATAGATATTTTTTTTCAAATTTCCAATCTGATTTAGTTCTATTTTAACTTCAACACCGGATTTTTCAAGAGGTTATTGATAAGATCAGTATAAATCATCTGATCGACCACTTCCGTTATGCTTGTGATTCTTTGCCCTG